>NZ_JBRAGO010000017.1:11987-54161 GCF_052746595.1 Leptodesmis sp. | reverse complement strand
AGATAAGTGGCGTGGGGCAGGAATGCTCAAGAGCGATCTTGGGAAGCCCGCACCGCATGCGTAGCATCGGTGTCGGGAGGATGTCACTAAAACAAGGCCAGCTGACTATTTTTGTAGTTTAGACTCGTTCTATGGTCAAGCAGCAGAACATTTTCGAGATGGAGCTTGCAGAAAACAGCCCCTATTATAAGGGAAGGTTAATCGCGTAATCTGCCAGTAATATGGATGAACGACGGTTTAAGAGCACCTGGAACCATGCAAGTATTTGTACTGCTGTTTAATGTTGGGACGGAAAATGAGGGGCTGCATACGTTGCAGATTGGCGATCGCAATCTGGTGCTGATGTTTGAAGAGGAGGACGATGCCACTCGCTATGCCCTCCTGCTAGAAGCTCAAGACTTCCCGACTCCTTCTGTAGAGTCTCTAGATCAGGAGGAAATTGAGGAGTTCTGCAAGGGGGCAGGCTATGAGTATCAGCTTGTTCCTAAAGGGTTTATTCCCCAATCGGATGCAGAACGGCTGTTGCTGGCCCCTCCTGAAACCAACGTGCCCCAAACGGACTGGGAACTGACCGCTGACCAACCGAAAGAAAGGTCAATGGCGAATGATGAGTTAGACAAAATCCGGCGCAGGTTGGAAGGATTGTTATAAAAGGTGGATCGCAGATTGTGACTAAGGGACAATGGATAGTGGGGCAAGAACGGGGACATTTGCTGACGGAGCAGGCCAATCCCAATAGCCAGAACTTAGATCAACTGAGTCCTTTGGAGTTGGTAGATCTGTTTAATCAGGAAGATGCCAGGGTGTTAGAGGCGATCGCAGGTGCCCGTCTGGAATTAGCCGCCGCCATCACCCGGACAGCATCCGCTTTGCGCCAGGGAGGACGGCTATTTTATGTGGGAACGGGAACCAGTGGCCGCCTGGGAGTGCTGGATGCCGCCGAATGTCCACCCACCTTCTGCACGGATCCCGAACTGGTGCAGGGGATTATTGCTGGAGGAGCTGGAGCACTGATTCGTAGCTCAGAAGATTTGGAAGATCGAGCTGAGGATGGATCTGCCGCGATCGCTCATCGCCATATCACTGAACTGGATGTAGTAGTTGGCATTACAGCAGGCGGCACGACTCCTTATGTGCAGGGCGCGTTACAGGCGGCCCGCCAACGAGGAGCGACGACCATCTTTATGGCCTGTGTGCCAGCGGAGCAGGTGAGCGCTCACGTAGACATCGACATCCGATTACTGGTGGGGCCAGAAATTCTAGCGGGATCGACCCGGCTGAAAGCAGGCACTGCAACGAAGTTAGCCCTGAATATTCTCTCAACTGGCGTGATGGTGCAGTTGGGGAAGGTTTACGGCAACCGGATGGTGGATGTCGCGGTGACTAATACCAAACTCCACGATCGCGCTTTGCGAATTATCTGTGACCTCACAAATTTGAGTCGAGAAGAAGCCGGATATCTCCTGGAACGCAGTGGACGCAGGGTAAAACTGGCTCTGTTGATGCACTGGACAGATCTGGATCAGGAGCAGAGCGATCGACTTTTAGCGCAGCATCAGGGCAATTTACGAGAGGCCATCAATGCTTTAAAGAATAAATAAAGGTAATTTGCCCCTCAGCTACGCTACTAGGTCTGCAGGCTCGACAGGCTCCAAGCTTTAAGCCGGCGTTTCTGCATTCTCCTCAGCCGGAGTTTCTACAGAGGTCTCTGCGCTCTCTTCGGCACTCTCTTCGGGTTCCGGTGGAGCCTCTGGTTCGGGTTGGGGCTTCACGGGTTTTGGCCCGCGCATTAAAGCTGGATTGATGGGGGGCTTAGGTGCTTCCTGTCGCGACCCTCGTTTGCCTTTGCCCTTGCCTCCCTTACGACGATCAGAACGGGTATCACTACGCTCAGACGGCTGAGCGCTAACATTCTCACCTGCTGCAGCGGCTTTGGCTAACCGCTCAGACTTTTTGATAGGACGTTCTACCATTTGTTAAATTCTGTGAACTATCTGTATCCTACCCCTTCTGGAGTTCCCCTGACAGTCTAAATTCATGGCTTTAATTGTCCCTGGGCATTGAAGGCATTGAGCAGCGATCGCTCATCCATAGCGCTATTGATCTGATGCTGAAGGACGATCGCTGATTGGATCTTTCTGACTGTCCCGATTCAAGAGATCTTCCAGGTTAGTTTCGGGGGGTTCTAGGCGATGAATTCGAATCTGATCCAGTCTTGGCCCTTCTGCTGCCGTCACCATAAACTCATAGCCACCGTAATGCATCACTTCGCCAGGTTGGGGAATCCGTTGTAGACGAAACAGAACAAAGCCTCCCAGAGTCTGGTACTCATCGGTGAGGGGCAAATCCAGGTGCAGTACCTCATTCACTTCTTCCAGATCCACCTGCGCCTGCACCAAAAAGGTCTGATCATCCAGAATGCGAATTGTTGGCTCTTCCGGGTTGTCAGGTTCAACGGAATCACCCAGGATTTCAGCAACTACATCTTCAATCGTGACCAAACCCGCCGTGCCCCCAAATTCATCCACGACCAGAACCATCGGTTGTCCCGATCGCTGCATCAAGGCTAATAGTTCACTTAAGGGTGTATATTCAGGCACAAAGTGTGCTGGCCGGATCCAAGGCTCAATCGATTGATCGAGCCATTGAGCATTTTGGGACAGGGGTTCTGCCAGTTCCTTGAAGTGGATCAGGCCACGAATATCATCCAAAGACTCACCCATTACCGGATAGCGAGAATGGCCTGATGCCGCCACTTCCTGTAATAAGGTTCTGAGGGTGGCATCACTGGGGATAGCGACAATACTGGTGCGAGGAATCATCACTTCCCCTGTGATCACCTCTCCAAATTCAAAAACATTCTGGAGTAACTGCCGTTCTTCCGCTTCCAGCCCCGTCGATTCGCTGGAAGTGGTAATAATTAACTGGAGTTCCTCCGGAGTCACCTGGTTATACCATCCCTGCCCAGTATATTGAATGCCAACTAAGCGAAGTAGCAGCCGGGTAGATTGGTTGAGAATCCAGATAAAGGGGTTGAAGATGCGGGCGATCGCCAGACTGGGGGCCCCCAGAAAGCGGGCCAGTTCTTCGGAATACAACAATGCCACCGACTTGGGGCACAGTTCTCCCAGAACGATTTGCAGGTAGGCAATCACTAGAAAGGTTAGGGGAAGGGCCAGGGAATGGGAGACGGCCTGATTTAGGGCAGACGGTAAGGGTAAGTGGGTCAGCCAGTAAGCCATTAATCCGGCCATGGCGGTTTCACTGATCCATCCCAAAGCCAGGCTGGAAAGGGTAATTCCCAATTGGGTAGTGGAGAGCAACCGATCAATACTACGCTGCAAATCCTGTACTGTTTTAGCCTGAACGTCTCCCGCTCCCACCAGTTGATTAATGCGCGATCGCCGGACTGAGACAATGGAAAACTCAGCCGTAACGAAAAATGCATTGATCGCAATCAGCAAAAAAACGGACAGTAACCGCCCCGCAACCTCTGGCCACGGGTATTCAGTCGCGAGTTGATTTACCAGGTCTTGATTCACAGCCGAAGCAACCAATATAGACGCAGAGATCGCCGTCGATTGCACACCCTTCCCCTGTGCTCCGCTATCAAAAAGGGCATATCCATTCTCTACCGAGTAATTGGAATATTTGCCATTTGAATTTGCACCTGCTGGTCTGGGTAATCAGCCAGAGACAACGATAGTTTGGTTGCCTTATCCACCGAGGTTGCTGGAATCCGAATTGTGCCGGAATAGGTCTGGCTGGAAGGCGGTAATTCAGACGGCAATCCTTCAGTGTTGGTACTTAAGGTGCGGCCCTGGTCATCCTTGATTTCCAGAAAGCTGTAGAGAAACTTAATTGAATCGTTGCTGCTGTTTTGTAAAGAGACAGATAGGGCCAAGAACTCGCCCTGAAATTGCACTGAGTTGACTGTCAAGATAATTCCATCACTTTCACTGGAGATGGGAAATTTAGCCGCCTGTTCTTCTTTCACAGGGGCTGGGGTTGGTTTAGCAGCATTAGTGCCCCCGGCTCCACCGGACATCCGTTCTTTAACACTGGCAATAATTTTGTCTTCTTGCAAAAGAACCAGGTCATCCCGACGAGAACCATTCCCACTCTGTTTAGTCAGATTATTTGTAGGGCGGGTGTCCGGTTGGGTAATTCCCTTGAGTGCTTCTCGGCCTATCTTCATTCCGGCTACGGCACTCATGATTCCGGCCCCCAGCATTGCTGCCAGAAGAATGAGAGTCAGCCCAATTGTTGAATTCCACTTCATGAGTTATTACCTAACCGCGATCGCTCGCCACGAACTACGCTACCAGAAATTACCCTCTAATTTCACGGAAGCGGGGACAGCTTTCGTCCCAGATGAAATAGAGTAGTTGCAATTTTAGACAGGATCTGTGCAATTCGACAGAAACGTTTCAAAAAGTTTTGAGTTTTAAGTTAACAAAACTTTCCATGCGCCTCGTGCCAGAGGTCAGTTTCCCAACTGAAAAACCGAGATCCCAACAGGAATCCCGGCTCTCGGAGAATCAGTTTCCAGGGAATTTTATGCAATTTGCAGGAAGAGCGCTTACAATGAGGGCTAGCCAGGGTTGGCCGAGCGGTTTAGGCAGCGAACTCATAATTCGCCTCAGGCAGGTTCGACCCCTGCACCCTGGATTTTTTCTGGCGCTGCATTAGCCACCCTAGCGACTGAAGTCGCGGCTATAGAGAGGAAACCTGCCGACGCAGGTTACTGAAAACTTCGATTGTGTTGAGTCTGCGTCGGCAGATTGGGTGAGTGTAGTCGCGGTTTTAACCGCCAGATACTTTTCAAACTTAATTGACTTACCAATCGCTTTTTTTACCACAAAGCGGGAACTGGGCCTGCAGGTTTGGCTGGAGGAGTTTGAGGTAAGGGACGCGCCATTGGAGGTGGGGCCGCCAAAGGAGGTTCTACGGCTTGAACTGGAATGGCAACAGCGGGGCGAGGTAGGGTTCGCAAGGAGGCGGGGAAGGGGGAGGGCAGATCCAAGGTGCGAACAATGGGACCTGCATTTAGCTGCCGATACATGGTTGCTTGGTAGACCTGATAAACCTCCTTAGCATCCCTTGCCGCTGAGTTTTCTGGAAAGCCAGGAGTACCAAAGATTGTTTTAAGCTGCCCAGGGATATTTGCACTCCCAAAAAAGTCGCGACCGTGGGAAAAGCATGCTTCGGTAAATTCGTTATAAACTTGCCCAAACGGCACTCCACCCACTGTCGGAAAATCGGTGTATTGACTCCCCGCTGTAACGACCACTTGGGCGATCGCACCAGAACTCAGAACAGTCGATAAAGATAGTGCAGTCAATCCGGCGATCGCGCATGGGCAGGCGATACTGATGAAACGACTCCCAAATTTCATGAGACCACTCCTCAAATTTGCAGTCAGTAATTACCAATGTTCATGCTCAAGATCGGGATTGAATATGCCCCATCTCAATGCTTAACCTTCAGTAAAATTGTACTCAGACTATTTCAAATTGAACCCATAAATTTTTAGGCATTTTGTGTAGAAATAGTTGCAAATGAATAAGCAGGGACTCATGAAGGCAGAAGGAGGGGAAGATAATGGAATGACGAAATCATGAGATTCATCACTCATCTACTCGTCATCCCGTCATCTCATCATTGCCTCCTCATCCCTGACGCAGTTTTTCCAGCACGCCGCGATCTTCCAGGGTTGAAGTATCACCGGAAACTTCTTCACCGGCAGCCAGCGATCGCAACAGACGACGCATGATTTTGCCGGAGCGAGTTTTGGGCAGGGCATCGGCAAAGCGGATTTCACCGGGACGGGCGATTGCTCCGATTTCTGCCACGACGTGCTTCTTCAAGTTTTCCTTGAGTTCATTACTGGGTTCAAAGTCCCCTTCCAGGGTGACAAAAGCAACAATCTCCTGTCCCTTGACCTCATCGGGCTTGCCAACTACAGCCGCTTCTGCGACGGCTGGATGCGACACCAGCGCCGACTCAATTTCCATCGTTCCCAAACGGTGTCCTGCCACGTTGATCACATCATCCACTCGGCCCATTACCCAGTAATAGCCATCCTCATCGCGACGGGCACCATCTCCAGCAAAGTAAACGTACTGCCCATCTTTGGGAGGAATATGTTCCCAATAGGTGCGGCGGAATCGTTCTGGGTCGCCATAAACGGTTCGCATCATTCCTGGCCAGGGGTAGCGAACAACCAGATAGCCACCCTCATTGGGTTTAACCGGATCGCCTTCTAGATCTACCACATCAGCCAGAATGCCAGGGAAAGGCAGCGTGGCGGAGCCTGGCTTGGTGGGAATGGCTCCAGGGAGGGGAGTGATCATAATGCCGCCGGTTTCCGTTTGCCACCAGGTATCGACGATCGGACAGCGCTCTCCGCCAATAATCCGGTAGTACCACATCCAGGCTTCTGGGTTAATCGGTTCGCCTACAGTCCCCAGCAGTCGCAGGGAAGAAAGATCCCGCGCCTTAGGTAAATGTTCGCCCATCTTGATAAAGGAACGAATCGCGGTCGGAGCGGTATAGAAAACTGTCACGCCGTATTTCTCGATTACATCCCAGAAGCAACCGGGATTAGACGATCGGGGTGCTCCTTCATACATTAACGTGGTGGCTCCATTAGACAGAGGGCCGTAGACAATGTAGCTGTGTCCAGTAATCCAGCCGACATCAGCCGTACACCAATAGACATCAGTGTCCTGCAGATCAAAGATCCACTGAGTCGTCATGTGAGTATAGAGATTGTAGCCCCCTGTGGTATGCACCACGCCTTTCGGTTTACCCGTGCTACCGGAGGTATAGAGGATAAACAACATATCCTCACTGTCCATCGGTTCAGCAGGGCAATCGGCAGACACGCCAGCTTGCAAATCCTGCCACCAGTGGTCGCGGCCCGGTTCCATGTGTACATGCTGACCGGTGCGCTTCACCACGAGAACATTCTTCGCGCTGGGAACGCTATTATTGGCAAGTGCTTTATCCACCTGATCTTTCAGGGGAACAGCTGCATCCTTACGCCATCCTCCATCGGCAGTTACCACCGCCTTTGCCTCGGCATCTACCAGGCGATCGCGCAATGCCTCAGCACTGAAGCCGCCAAAAACCACCGAGTGGGGCGCACCAATCCGGGCACAGGCCAGCATCGCGATCGCCGCTTCGGGAATCATCGGCATATAGATGCCTACCCGATCGCCCTTAGTTATACCCAATTGCTTAAGAACATTTGCAAATTGGCAGACTTCCCGATGCAACTGAGCGTAAGTGAGCGTGCGAGAATCTCCCGGTTCCCCTTCCCAAATCAGTGCCGCCTTATTCTTGCGCCAGGTGGCCAGGTGGCGATCAAGGCAATTGTAAGAAATATTAATTTTGCCGTTCACGAACCATTTGGCGAAGGGCGGTTGCCAGTCCAAGACCGTGTCCCATTTCTGGAACCAGTGCAACTCTTGCTCGGCCAACTCAGCCCAAAACGTTTCTGGGTTCGCTTTTGCCTTTTCGTAGAGTTGCTGATATTCTGCCAGACTTTTGATGCGGGCAGCCTGAGAGAATTCGGCAGGCGGATTAAATAAACGATTTTCTTGAAGAATAGATTCAATTGTAGGCTGCGGCATAGCGTTCTAAACCCAAAATCTAAACATCCCCAAAGGGTGATTTCAAAACCATACAACGATTTGGGAAAGAAGATAGAAGGGAAGGAGAGTCAGGGAGAAGCTATCCCTATGCAAAATTCTCAGTGATTCACAACGAAGGTGTATTTTCCTGAGAAATTACAGTATTTTTTAGATTTTTTAACTAAACCCGGTTTAGCTAGAGAACGGTCGTTTTCCGATCAGAGAAACTACAGTTCTGGACTTGGATAAGATTTATTTCTTTAGCGAGTCTAAGGGTTGTAATGAATTGTGTATTTTCTTTGTATCTGGTTTATGGTGAAATTGCTGATTCAACTTTTGGAGGAGATGATACTGATGGTTCAGTTTTTTTAGATCTTGCCGGAGTTCCTGAATGGTATTGAAGGAGAGAAATAGCAAGATCAGCATGAAGGGAGAACTGAGCAGCAGTACTTTAGGAACAGCATGAGTGACTCCGTGAATCAGGGCATACCAGAGGGGGCGTTGGGGATTGGAATGTCAGGAAGGGATTGCATGGGGGAAGAACAATACTACGCAAATAACTACCGCGATCTTAGTTCACAAACCGGAAACCGCTGATTTATCGCAACATACTGATTTATCGCAACATATTGGATCTCTTGTGGCAACGGCTAAGAACGGCCTGAGCGAAGAATATTGTTGCTGAAGCGATCGCGGAATGAATGGCTACTATAATGCTGCACCCGTTTTAAGGATGCCCGCTCTGCCAGCAAATCATGATACAGTTCCATCACTTTTTGAATGTTGCTGCTTAAGGTGTAGCGTTCTTCCACTCGTTGACGTGCATTTCTCCCCAATGCCTTCGTCCAGCCCACATGGTCGCGCAATTGGGGAAGCAAAGTTTTCAATTGAGTGGCAACACTCTGAGTCTTTAAAATCACACCTGCTTCCGCTTCTAACACCTCTCCATCGGCACCAGCATCCGTAGCAACACAGGCCACCCCACAAGCCATAGCCTCTAGTAGGGAGAGAGACAAACCTTCGACCAGAGATGGCAGAACAAAAACATCAGTTCCCCGCAAAATTTCAATGCGTCGCTGCTCATCGGCAATAAACCCCATCCAGACAATTCCCTGTTCCGAACCGTAGAAGGGCATGAGGGAGGCCGCTAATGGCCCATGATTACCTACGATCACAAGTTTAGAGCGGGAACCCATACGGGCCTGCTTCCAGGCTTTCAGCAGGGATTCCACGTTTTTTTCGGGAGAAATTCTACCCTGATAGAGAAAAATTCGATCGGCCTCTAGCTCAGTTTTCAAGCTAGAAGGGCCAGGAGAATATTTCTCAATATCAACGCCATTGGGAATTACGACCACCCGTTCTGCAGGCACCCCCAACTTGGCGAGAATGGAACGCTGCAGGCGAGAGAAGATAATCACGCGATCGTACTGAGCCAACCAGGGTGCATAGAGTTGGTAAGCCAAGTGCTGGGTGCCAGAAGAGATGTTCCGCAGCTTGCGATCAAAGGCAGGATGAAAAGTTGCGACCAAGGGCAATCCTAAATCCTGGCAAATTTCCGGTAGAGCAAAGTCGAGAGGGGAGAGGGTCAGGGAAGCGTGAACAATATCCGGTTGCAGTTCCTCCAGTGCCTGCGTTAACACTTTTTTCGAGCGCAGGGTGGGGATAGTGTAAACATTTTGCAACTGGTAGAGAAAGGGAATAGAGATTTCGTGATCGTCTGCTGGCCAATTGTCTGGCGGAGGTTCATCCTGAGCAAAGTGAAAAAAACTGACCTGATGCCCAAATTCTCGCAGAGCGTGAGTTACTTCCCGACTGTAAGTAACATTGCCGCAGAAAGGTGATTTTTTTCCAAGCCAAGCAATATGCATTCAGATGAGCCGTGTAGTAGACAGAGACAAGTCAAGCGATACTCAGATTAAAAGAAATTTAAGTTCATCGCGCTACTGGGTATGGCGTGAATCTACAGAGTATTGCCTAAGAGCATACGATAAAACTTTACCCTTGCAGACATTAGTTAATCAAAACAGTGAAGGTAGCTAACTTCCTGGTGCTGGCGATCGAGCCGGAATAGTGGTGGAACGATCGGTATCCATAAGAGTCAGGTTGAGGAACAAAGATATGCAGCAGCAAGGAAAACTCGTCTGCTTTTGCGGCAAGATGGCGGCGGGAAAATCAACCCTTGCCAGGGAAATAGCACGATAAGAGGATGCCGTTTTGGTAGAGCAAGACGACTGGCTAAGTAAGTTGTTTCCGGATGAAATTGTGGACATCTCTAGCTTCGTCAAATATTCATCCAGTCTGAGAGAGGCTCTGACAACACACATCTGCTTTCTGCTCTCAAAGGGACTAACCATTGTGCTTGACTTTCCCGTTAACACAAGAACCCAGCGCGCCTGGTTTCGGGAGCTAATTGAATGGACAAACGTCGCTCACGAGTTACACTACATCGATGCTATAGACGAGGTATGCAAGCGCCAGTTACGAGAGCGGAGTGAGAATCTTGCTGAAGGCTCACCTTTTACCAGTAATGCCGAGTTTGAGGCTATTACCAAGTACTTTCAGGCACCATCAGACGATGAAAACTCTAATGTTATTCGTCATCAGCGCACTTAAGATAATTTATGACAGTAGAAAATAAGGAAGGAGAGATAAGTCTATTGTTCCCTCGTACTTAAATTATTGAATGTCAATGCTGCACAAAACTGACATCTATATCAAGCGATTTAGCAATCACTACACCTAAACGGGTTTACCTCGCCGTGCCATATACCAGGTCAGGACGCCACCTGCAACCATGAGTGCGGCCAATCCTAAAAAGACAGCTCGAATCCCAAACAAGGTTTCAGCGACTCCAGCCAGAGCCAGGGGTAAACTGAGGGCAATATTGATGGCGTTATTTTGCAGGCCGAACACCTTACCCCGCATCTCCTCCGGTGTTTCTTCCTGAATTGTGGTCTGCATCGGCACCCCAACGATCGCCGCAAACGCTCCCAACCCCGTAATCAACAGCAGCGCAGGCCACAAATGTGCAGAGAACAATGACAGGCCTAGCAACGCAGCCGCCATCCCCAGAGATCCATAGAGACTGAGACGATAATGGGGGAAGCGCTGGCCAAATTGGCCCACAAATGTCGCACCGATCGCCATACCCACACCGCCTGCAGCCAGCAAGAAGCCAAATTGGGAGGCTTTGATTTCGGGAATCACTTCTGCCAGTCGCACCGAGAGCACCGCCAGGGCCGCAAAAACGGAAAATAGGAGCACCAGCTGGATCATGGCGCTGCGCACCCGATGCTGTTGCCCCAGATAGCGAATACCATCTCGAATATCGGCAAATACGTGGGGTTGTTCAATCGCCCCTGCCCCATTGGAAACTCCATTGGCTGAGAAGCGATTCTTTTCAGAAATCTTCAGTAATATCAGGATCAACCCGGCAATGCCGTAACCGCCCCCTACAACCAATTCTTTGCCCAGTCCTACCGCTTTCCAGCCCAGATTCGCGGTGATTATATCAGCGATCGCCAGCAGGGGTTCTCCCACCGCAAACCCAATAATGACCGAGGCCATCATCGTGGTGGTATACAGGGAATTGGCAGAAAGCAAATGTCGCCGATCGACTATCAGGGGAATAGCCGACTGTTCAGCAGGGGCGAAAAACTGGGTTAGAGTCGAAACCAGGAAGGTGACCCCCAACAAGATACCAAAGCCGATCGGTAAGCCTGCTACAGGCCCCCATCCCTTTGTCAGCCAGAACAGAAAGGGAAGGGACAGGACTAAACCTCCCCGCAGTAAATTGGTGGCGACCAGAATGGCTTTTTTCGGCCAGCGATCAACATAAGCTCCGGCAATCGAACCAAACAACACGGCTGGAATGGTGAAGGCAATCATGATGGAGGATACCCAGCCACTGATGGTCTGATCTTCGGATTGAAACCGAGTGGCGATCAGGGCAATCATCAATACCAGATAAACCTTGTCTGCCAGTTGGGAGAAAACCTGCCCACTCCAGAGGGTGAGAAAATTGCGATTTTTTAAGACTGGTAAAAAACCCTGTTCTAATTGCAAGTCAGTATTGCCATTCTCCAGGTCTGAGCTACTGAAACCATTCACCTGATCCGCTTCGGTACCAACTAAGAAAGCGGGCCGTTGAGATGCCAGATCCTGATTTGAAAAATCAGTGACGACTTCAAAATCGTCCTCTTCGGAGCGAAACATGGGCAGCTTGTTCTCCTTATCCTCACCATCAAAACTGTCCTGAGCCAGTACTGGTTTTTCGAGCAAGGGTGATTTTAAATCAGTTATTTGATCTGCTGCGGATTGTAACAAAGTTTGTGGAGTGTTGGAATCCGCATGGGGAGTGGCTGAAGTAGAGGCACGATCGCTCAATTCACGGCCTGCATCTGCGGCATCACAGGACAGCATCAACAGGGATTCTAAATCAGGTTTTGGCAATTGCATCATGGCTCAGGCGACTGGGAAGAGATGGACGAATTCAAAAAGCAGGCATCCATCAAGGCAGCCGAGCGAATGGGTCGATCAAAATGATACTGTGCATACTGGCGCAAGAGTCGTTCAAGGGAAAACCAAAGTTCATTAAAGGTGGCCAGTTGGGCAAAGTCCAACGTGGATGGTTCGGTTTCAGTCGGGTTGGATGGTAACGCCTGAATCAGAGTTTGCAGCAGGGTTAATTCGATCGCTCCCAGTTCCCGGTTCAAATGAGGCGATCGTGAACTGTATGACAATGAACGCCAGGATTTAGACTCAGCGACCACCGAACTGCTGGCACCAGATTTGCTGGGATGAGCAGGTGGATCAGGGTGGGAACGCAATCGAGCCGGCACAGGTTTAGGGATCTCGCGTAATTGTTGCAGGGCTGCCAACGTTACCACTCCACCTGCGGCCACACTGAACCCGGAACGCCAATTGGGATCGGTCAGATCGGGTTGCAGCAGTTCTCCTGTCAGGCAGCAGCGATCGACCTGGGGCATCACTCCGCCCAGGCTCAGGAGTTGCACGAAGCCATACAGAAAGCAGGGCAGAACCTCTCCGGCAGCGGCCTGTTGCAGTTGCTGCAACTGTTGATTTAAGGCAACAAACAATTCTTCTTGGGGTTGGTCACTGAGTGCCTGACATAAACAAAGTTCTGCCAGGTATTGGCTAACCGTCAGTTTCTGTAAATTCTTGCCCAACTTCGGGTAGGATTCCAGCGTTTCTGCCTGAGTCACTTTATCCAGCGATCGCCCTTTCACAATCAGCAAATCATTCACCACAAACAGCCCACTCCGCCCCGCCAGACTGGAGTTATGTTTGCGTGATCCCATCGCGATCGCCTGAATCAGCCCATGCTCCCGCGTCAGAATCGTCAGCAGGCGATCGGCCTCACCAAACGGTATACTTTTGAGATTAATTCCAGTGGCGCGGTAAGTACGGCTCATCAAAAATAGCTATGAACTATAAGTTTAAGTTATAAGTTAACCAGATTAAGGAGGTAAAGCCAGGGCAGTTTGCCTTTTAAATCTCCTTCACTTCCATTGTTTCTCGCTGCCGCACCAGTTCTGGCCCACGGGAGGTGCCAATGCGGGTAGCCCCAGCAATGATTAACTCTAAAGCTTGTTCTGCAGTACGGATTCCTCCGGAAGCTTTAATGCCCACCCGGTCTTGAGTCAGTTCTTTAAGTAAACGGACATCTTCTACCGTCGCACCGCTATATAACCCTGTACTGGTTTTTAGAAAGGCGGCTCCGGCATCCATACACAGTTCAGCAGCTAACTTTTTCTCATCCGGAGTTAATAGCGCCATTTCCAGAATGGCTTTAATGGTTTGCCCGGTTTCTTCTCGAATTTCAGCAATTTCTCGATGCACTTCGTTAGTTTTGCCTGCTTTCAGCCAGCCAATGTTAATTACAACATCCAGTTCGGTGGCCCCATTTTCTACCGCATCCTCCGCTTCGTAAAGTTTCACCGCAGAGGTCGTGGCTCCATAGGGAAAGCCAATCACGGTACAGACTCTGGGCGATTTATTGTGCAATAAATTAGCAGCCAGTCGCACATAGGTAGGATGAACACAAACGGCGGCAAAGTTGAAGCGATCGGCTTCTGCACACCAGCGCTCTACTTGTTCGGGAGTGGCCGTGGGCACCAACAGCGCATGGTCAATAAAGGGAGCAAGGTCTATGTCCGGATGGGATGTGATCGCCATATTCTTTCACCCATATTCACCCTTACTTAGGGTAGCAAGGTACTTTTCTAACCATCTAAGAAAAATTATGAACGGATCTTGCCGGAATAATAAAATATGAGAATGAGGGATTCTAGAGTTGCGATTTTGGCTGGGCGACTGTGCTGGTTCTGGCTTTTTACAGGTGTTTCAAGCTTCGTCTCTGGTGTAATCGGGAATGAATACCGATGATGAAAGGAGGAAGCAAGTACCAGCCCTTACAAACCTTTTTGCAGGGAAGCGATCGCACCCAAGTAACCCTGACTTTTGATGAAATTGAGGCTGTCATGGGAATTCCCCTACCCGCTTCTGCCCGCACCCAGCGAGCCTGGTGGAGTAACCGTAGTAAAGGAGCTTTACAGGCGATAGCCTGGATGGGAGCAGGGTATCTGGTTAAAGAACTAGATTTAGCTAGGGAACAAGTGACTTTTCATAAGCCTCCCGAAGTCTACAAGGTTCAGCGGGTGGATGATGTAGTGCAATGGAATGGTGAATTGATCCGTGCCTTGCGACTGCACATGGGTCTGACCCAGTCTGCAATGGCTAAGGAATTAGGAGTTCGGCAACAGACGGTGAGCGAGTGGGAGAAGGGGGTGTATGTTCCCACTAAGGCCAGTGCCAAATATTTAACCTTAGTGGCGGAGAAAGCCAACTTTAAGTATGAGGAGAGTTAGTAGTACTCGTGGACAATCGAGGAACAGAAACAGTTTGTGCAGGCATACTAGCGGGGTCAGAAATAACTAGCCAAGTGCCGAAATCCCGCAAGGGAGTAACCAGAAAAGCCAAATCGTGAGGTTTGGAATCCCCATCCGCCGATGCGGTGGGGAGGATGTCAATAACAATATTTGCCGTCCTTGGGAGTGGTCTGATCTGCTCCCTTCCGTAAGGTTCCTAATAATGTGGAGACAATTACGCAGCGTTTGGTTCTTCCCCCTTGTTTTCCAGATAGAGTAATGCGTCCCAGTTGTCCATTGACCCGCCCCAACGGGCTAAATTCAATTCGCCAAACGTTATCAGTCTTTTGCAGCGTAGTTTCGGGATCTAAGCGAACATTGGGATCCAGACTATGCCACTGAGCCTCAGAGGGAGTGCTTCCATCAGGATGGATCGCCCACTGCACCACCTGATTGACTTGACGGAAATCTGCCTGCCAGGCTAAATGCTGCTGTTTGGCACTTGTCTGAGCGGTTCGCATAGCCAGAAAAACCTGTTCCTGAGCCGTATTCAGACGATAAATGTTGAGAAAGACGTTCCAACTTGTTGCAGCGATCGTAAACAGAATTCCGGTGATAACAATAACGATGACAATTTCCAGCAAGGTAAATCCCTGCGATCGAGTGAGTTTGTGTAGCGTTCCCCAAAACCCACGGCGATCAATGGCTTTCTTCACTGTGCAGGCACCCTGAATTTCAAAGACTGATGCCTTTTAAGGTGCCCTGGAAGAAATGAAAACTACCAAGTAAATTCTCCTGTTAGATCTCTTCCAGGACGGGAACCCTACAAAAAATAATCTCGTCAGGAACCTACCCTACTCATGTCTAGCGTTGGATTGAATAAATGGATTGTTAGTGGACATTTAGCAGCAGATGCAGAAATTAAGACCGTTGACCTAAAGAGCGGTGAAAAGGCCAAGGTTGCAAAAGCCACAATTTATGTACGTAAACCCCGCAATCGAGAAGATGCATTTACTGTGGCGCTCACCATTTGGGAAGGATCCAACGCGTGGCGCAGACTTCCTTATCTGAAAAAAGGTTCTTTGATCATCTGTACGGGATCCCTGGATGCGAATCCCTACATCTCCAGCAGCGATAATTTACCCAAGGCGGGTCTAGCGATGACAGTTCTAGATATTGATCTGGATAACGTCCGGTATCCGGAGGAGGAAGAGGAAGAGATTGCTGGCGATCGCGGAGAAACCACTCCTGAACCCAAGATTCCCGCTCCCCCAATCCCATCTACACCCAATTCACCCAAGGCAGGAGATAAAAAATCCAGTCCTTCAGGAGTCGATATCAAATCTCAGAAACAAGCGTCTCCTGCAGCACCAAAGCAAGAATCCAAAGCTTCCATTAAACCTTAGAGAGCGTTTGAAAAGTATCTGGCGGTTAAAACTGCCACTACACTCACCCAGTCTGCCGACGCAGACTCCATATAATCGAAGTTTTCAGTAACCTGCGTTGGCAGGTTTCCTCCCTATAGCCGCGACTTCAGTCGCCAGGGTGATTATTCAAATATCCGGTTTTCCAGTAAGTCAATCTAAACTAGGAAGAACCGGGTATTTTTCATTTTTGGGTATTTTTTATTTTTAAAGAGAACCTCGATTGCCTACAAAAAGATGTGATGAGACAGGTCATTGATTTCTCAAAATATTTCTCAGAATAAATCACGTTTCATCTATCACCTATTGCCACTCATCTACTTATCTTTTCAGTTTCCTTTAACAGAAACTCGATGGGCCTCTGATAATCCATTCAGTTTCTGAATTAGTGTTAAGAGCGAGGATTGTGAATGGAGATTCACCCAACGGCTGTCATTGAGCCTGGGGCCGAATTGGGCAAAGAGGCCAAGATTGGAGCCTTTGCATATATTGAGAGCAAGGTCAAGATTGGAGATGGGTGCGTCATTAGCCCCCATGTCACAATTTTGAACTATACGACGCTAGGCGATCGCTGTCGGGTTCATGCCGGAGCCGTACTGGGGGATTTGCCGCAGGATCTGGCCTATCGGGAAGCAGAAAGTTATGTTCGGATTGGAGATGATTGTGTGATTCGGGAAAATGTCACCATTCACCGGGGGACGCAGGCCGGAAGTGTGACCGAAGTTGGCAATGGCTGTCTGCTGATGGCCCAAAGTCATCTGGCCCATAATGTCAAACTGGGCAATCAAGTGATTGTGGCGAACGGGGCACTGCTGGCTGGGTACGTGGAAGTGGGCGATCGGGCATTCATCAGCGGCAATTGTCTGGTGCATCAGTTTACGCGGGTGGGCCGACTGGCGATGATGTCTGGGGCTTCTGCTGTGCAAAAAGATGTGCTGCCCTTTTGCATCACTCGTAGTGTCAGTCCTAACACGATCATGGGCTTGAATGTGGTGGGACTGAGACGGGCTGGATTTACCGCCAGCGATCGCCGGATGCTCAAACAAGCGTTGCTGGTGCTGTATACCTCTGGCCTCAATGTTTCCCAGGCTACCGATAAACTGGAACGGGAATTTGACTCAGAACTGGTGCAGGAACTGTGTCAATTCATCCGCGAGTCTAAACGTGGCATCTGTAAGTTCTTCAAGCGTTCCGGGGGAGGAGAAGGGAATGGAGACATGGAGTAAGCCAAACTCCACCCGGATGGAGCAGGTGCAAACTCCCGTGATTCCGATCGTAGGAGAACTCATTCGGCAACATCCAGGCACCATTTCGCTGGGGCAGGGAGTTGTCTCCTATGGGCCGCCGCCAGAAGCGATCGCTCAGATTAGCGCATTTCTCAACCGTCCCAACAACCACAAATACCAATCTGTCCAGGGTATTCCACCCCTACTGGCGGCGATCGCGACCAAACTGCAAACGGAAAACGGGATCACGATCGGTGATCAGCAGCAGGTTGTGGTCACCGCAGGCAGCAATATGGGCTTTTTGAATGCGGTGCTGGCGATTACCAATCCCAGTGACGAGATCATTCTGCAAACGCCCTATTACTTCAATCATGAAATGGCGATTCAAATTGCCGGATGTCATGCTATTTGCGTTCCCACAGATGAAAACTACCAGCTTCAAATTGAGGCTATTCAACAGGCGATTACCGAACGCACACGGGCGATCGTCACTATTTCACCGAATAACCCAACCGGCGTCGTTTACCCGGAAGCGGTATTGCGGCAGGTGAATCAGCTTTGCCGCACCTATGGCCTGTATCACATTCATGATGCCGCTTATGAGTATTTCACCTACAACGATGTGGCAGCCTTTACTCCGGGTAGCATTGCCGGAAGCGCGGACTATACGATTTCCCTGTTCAGCCTCTCGAAAGCTTATGGATTTGCCAGTTGGCGGATTGGCTACATGGTCATCCCAGAGTCGCTGCTGCTATCAATCATGAAGATTCAGGATACGAACGTCATCTGTCCTGCTGTGATTTCCCAATACGCGGCTCTGGGAGCTTTGCAGGTGGGCAGGAAGTACTGTCAGGAACGGTTAGGAGCGATCGCGGAAGTCCGCCAACTGATGCTGCAAGAACTGCAAACCATTCCAGACCTGTGTACCATTCCTCCCACCGATGGCGCGTTCTACTTCCTCCTCCGTATCCACACGTCTCTTGAAGCCATGGATCTGGTTCAACAACTCATCCAGCACTATCGCGTAGCCGCTCTCCCCGGAACCACCTTTGGCCTTCAGAACGGCTGCTATCTGCGAGTGGCCTATGCCGCTCTGGAACGAGACACAGCACAGGAGGGAATTGGGCGGCTGGTGAGAGGATTAAAGGAGATCATAGGGAGAGGGTAACTAGGTGGATGGGTAAAAGTGGCTAAGGTCTTATGAGTGAAATTCACAATCCTGAGCTTTACAAAAATGATTCACCTCTCTAGGATTGTGGCATCTTGGATAGCATTCATCCTGTCAGGGTAAATTCCATGTCAAACTCTTCTCCTCCTGGGCAACGTCCCCCCCGTTTCGGAGATGATGAGCCGATCGCGCTACTGGTCGCCTTTCTTGCGTTTGGTGCGATTTTCTTCTGGGCCTTGACTCAGGGGCGACAGGGATTTGATGTCTCAAGCTGGCTGAATCAACCCGGTGAAACTGCTACCAAACTCTTCCCATTCCTCCAAACGTCTCCCTCTCCAACTCCCATAGTCACACTTTCCCCACCAACCGTACAAGCCAGTCCTACCGTCAGTCCTACTGTGCAGGTCAGCCCAACGGTAGAATCCAGTCCAACAGCTAGCCCCACTCCCACCATCAGTCCTGAAGTTTCGTTGGTAACGCCTACTCCTACGCTCACCCCCACTCCTGTTCCTACTCAAACGGTCGTACCAGCACCTCCACCGCAGGCTGCGATCGCCTTTCCGGATGTTCCCAATACCTACTGGGCCTATCCCTTTATTGCTGCACTCTCCGCCCGTGGCATTATCGGCGGCTTTCCAGACGGTAACTTCAAACCAAACGAACCTGTGACACGGGGACAATTTGCAATTCAACTCCAGAAAGCCTTTACCAAACCGGATCAGCGCCCCCCGAAGCAATTTCCCGACGTGCCAGCGAATTATGGGCCAGCCGTCGATCAAGCGGTTAAGAGCAACTTCATGACAGGCTACCCTGATGGTACCTTCCGACCTGGGCAGCAGGTTTCACGAGTGGAAGCAGTCAGTGCAATGGTAAAAGGGTTGGGCACCCAGATTCCAGCCAATCCAGAAGCTGTTTTGCAGGCTTACCCAGACAATGCAGAGGTGCCAGCTTGGGCTAGAGGCAGTATGGCAGCTGCAATCCGGGCTGGTTTACTTCCCGGAGATCCAAACAGTCAATTGCTGAACCCAAATCAAGCTGCCACCCGTGCTGATGTTGCCGCCTTGGTTTATAAGGGCATGGAAGCGACGGGCCAGATTCCCAAGGGGCCGTGAGGGATGGAGTCGGTTACGGGGACGTGCTCTGGCGGTGGATAGCCATCACCGACTAGTCGTGCGGTTGGGCATTATTCCAGAAACGATTTTGCTTGGGCCTGCTCACGCAATCTTTCAGGCATTATTACCGGCAGACTGGACAGTCCAGCAGGTTTACGATCGTCATGAAGTCATGATGTTGCATGGGTAAAAGTGCTGCTATTATCGCAATCCAGAGTGCAATCGCTATCCTTTGCTAAATGAATGTCCTTCGGGAAAGACAGAACGCAATCGTAAAAGTAGCCGTTGCGCTTGATGCTCTGCCCGAACAGGGCAGGCTCCTTTCGCACGATACAATGGAATTCAACTAAGCCACGTCCAGCTCAAGAACTGGAGATTTTCCTCAGAAAAACTACAGGTCTGGACGTGGCAGCGGTTTAGTTCCAGCCATAATCCATCGCTCAAGCAGCAACGGGAGATCACATACGAATGGGCAGAGTAGTCGGCATAGATTTGGGAACCACCAATTCGGTCGTCGCAGTCATGGAAGGCGGCAAGCCCGTCGTGATTGCGAACGCCGAGGGCATGCGGACTACCCCTTCCGTCGTGGGTTTCAGTAAAGAGGGAGAACGGTTAGTGGGGCAACTGGCCCGTCGTCAGGCCGTTCTGGATCCGCAAAACACCTTTTTTGGCGTGAAACGGTTTATTGGCCGCAAGTATTCCGAATTATCGCCAGAATCAAAACGAGTTCCTTACACAATTCGTAAGGACGAGAACGGCAACGTCAAGATCAAGTGTCCGCGATTGCAGCGAGAATTTGCGCCCGAAGAAATATCAGCCATGATCCTAAAAAAGCTGGTGGATGAGGCTAGCCGATATCTGGGAGAACCCGTGACCGGCGCTGTAATCACTGTTCCAGCTTATTTCAACGATTCCCAACGACAGGCCACCCGGGACGCAGGACGGATTGCCGGATTAGAAGTCAAGCGGATTCTGAACGAACCCACCGCCGCGTCGCTAGCTTATGGCCTGGAACGGCGGGACAACCAAACCATTCTCGTCTTTGACTTGGGGGGTGGCACCTTTGATGTGTCGATCCTAGATGTAGGCGATGGTGTGTTTGAGGTCAAAGCGACTTCTGGGGATACCCAACTGGGCGGTAACGATTTTGATAAGAAAATTGTGAATTGGTTGGCCGAGAAGTTTTTAGAAACCGAAGGGGTGGACTTGCGGCGCGATCGCCAGGCCCTGCAACGTCTTACAGAAGCGGCAGAAAAAGCCAAGATTGAACTGTCTGGAGTTAGCGTGACCGACATCAACCTGCCCTTTATCACCGCCACGCCAGACGGCCCCAAGCATATTGAAACGCGCCTCACCCGTTCCCAGTTTGAAGACCTGTGTGCCGATTTATTTGCCCGTCTGCGTGGCCCCGTGAAGCAAGCCATGCGCGATGCTGGCCTCAGTCCTTCCCAAATTGATGAAGTGGTGTTGGTGGGCGGCTCCACTCGCATTCCGGCAGTGCAGCAACTAGTGCGTAGTTTTATTGATCGCGAACCCAACCAGAATGTGAACCCCGACGAAGTTGTAGCTGTGGGAGCCGCAATTCAGGCAGGCATTTTAGGGGGTGAAGTCAAAGACATCCTGTTGCTGGACGTTACGCCCCTTTCCCTGGGACTGGAAACGATCGGCGGCTTAATGAAAAAGCTGATCCCCCGCAATACCACTATTCCTGTCCGGCGTTCGGATGTTTTCTCCACCGGGGAAGATAACCAGACGATGGTAGAGATTCACGTCCTGCAAGGCGAGCGGGAAATGGCAGCAGGCAATAAATCCCTGGGACGGTTCAAGCTGACGGGCATTCCTCCGGCTCCCAGAGGCATTCCCCAGGTGCAGGTCGCCTTTGATATTGATGCCAACGGTATCCTGCAGGTGACAGCGATGGATCGCACCACGGGCCGGGAGCAGAGCATCACCATTCAGGGCGCTTCTACCCTCAGTGATGAGGAAGTGAAGCGGATGATTCAGGATGCGGAAGAATTTGCCGCCAGCGATCGCCTGAAGAAAGAAAAAGTTCAAAAGCGAAACGATGCGGAATCCCTGATCTTGAAGGCAGAGCGGCAACTGCGAGAGGCTACCCTCGACTTTGGCATGCAGTTTGTCAGCAGCTACCGCAACCGCATTGAAGGTGCCTCTCAACGGCTGCGGGATGCACTGAAACAAAACGACGATCGCAACATTGATCGCTTTCAAGCCGATCTGCAGGATGCTCTGTACGATCTGACCCGCGAAGTCTATCAACGCAACAAACAGGAGGAAGAGGAAGACAGCCTGTTGGGAGCCATCAAGAGCTTCTTTACCGATGACGACGATGACTACTATGAATACGATGATCGCTCCTCCTCCTACGGACGTCAGGGGTACGGCAGCGATCGCTATGGCAGCAGTAGTTACAGCAACGATCGCTATAGCAGTAGCAGCTATGGCAGTAACAGAAGCAGCGGTGGGTACGGGAGCAGCAGTTATGGTAACGATCGCTATGGCAACAACCGCTATACCAATTCCGGCAGTTCTGCCCCCCGTAACAACAATCTTCCTTCCCGGTACGACGAGCGCGCTGATCGCGACCTTTGGGATGACGAGTACAGCCCACGGGAGAGCAAACGGGAACCTAATCGAGAACGAAACACGCCCAGTCGCTATGGTAATCAGGACTACAGCAAACCTGCCCGCCCGAACGATCGCTATGGCACCAGCAGCCGCAAATCCGATGCTTATGATGACTGGGGAGATGACGAGGCTTACAGCAAACGAACTCGTCGAGAACAGCCTGCCACTGAGCGCGATCGCCCTGTTGCCACCCCGCGTCCGCCTGCTAGAGAGCCTCGCAGTTCACAGCCCGATCGCTATGAGCCACCCCGCAGCGATCGCAAACCCACCCCTCCTCGCAACGCCCGCCCCAACCTGTACCAGGACAACTGGGATGATGAGGATGACTGGCTTTAGAGAAGAGTGAATAGTGGATGGGGGATAGTGAATGGTATCTCCTAACCCCCGTTCCCTGATCCCCACTCCCTAATCCCCAATCCCCCTCCTACCGTTCACGTCCATGCAAAATTTTCGGAACTATTACGACATATTAGAAGTTTCCAGAGAGGCGACTCCTGAGGAGATTAAGAAGGCTTTTCGGCGGTTAGCCCGTCAATTTCATCCTGACTTAAATCCCAACGACAAAGCCGCAGAAGAGCGGTTCAAAAGCATCAACGAGGCTTATGAAGTCCTCTCGGATGCCAGCAAACGCGCTCAGTACGATCGCTATGGGCAGTTCTGGAAACAGCGGGGATTTCAGAGAGCCGCAGGTGCCGCAGCCAAAGTTTGGGATCGGATGAGCGATCGTGGGGTAGATGACTTCAATTTCAGTGAATTCAGTGACTTCAACAGTTTTGTAGATCAACTTTTAAATCGTCGGGAGGCAACAGCCAGCAGTACTACAACCAATAAGGAACCTTACCGTCCCGGTACCAGCAAAAAGGCTTATACAGTCTCCCGTCCCAGTAATCGTCGCGATGCGGAAGCTCGGCTGACAGTCCCCCTGGAAAAAGCTTACCTGGGTGGACGAGAGCGAATTCGCCTGGAGGATGGCCGATCGCTGGAAGTCAATATGCCTTCTTGCATGGTGACAGGACAACGGATCCGGCTGAAGGGGCAGGGAGTTGCTGGGGGGGATTTGTATTTAAAGATCGAGGTTGCCCCCCATCCTTACTTCAAGCTAGAGGGGAATGATATTGTTTGTCAGCTTCCCATTACGCCCAGTGAAGCAGTGTTGGGAGAACAGGTACAGGTACCAACCCTGGATGGATTAGTGAAAGTTTCGATTCCACCGGGAGTCCGTTCTGGGCAGCGGCTCCGGTTAGCGAACAAGGGCTATCCATCGGGCGAGGGCGATCGCGGCGATCAAATTGTGGAAATTCAGATTGTGGTTCCCAAGGAACTAAGTGAGCAGGAGCGGGAACTGTACGAGAAACTGCGCCAGTTAGAAACCTTTAATCCCCGTGCAGATTTGCCAATCTAAGCAGATTCAGCTTTTTAATTGCATCAGGTGGATGAGGGAAATTGCGGCAAAGCCGATACACTAAGAGACAAAACTAAACCAGGTCCAGCTAGGGTACAGTCGTTTTCCGATCAGGGAAACTACGATTCTGGACTTGAACAAGGTTTAATTCGTGATTGGGTTCAAATATAGCTGATATGGCCAATGGGCAGGGGTAGAAGCCGTTCACATCCCCGCTCCTGGATTCTCTGGGTTATTTGTTCAAGGTGCATTTACCATGACTACTCCTCCCTGGAACGCTCAGCAGGCCGTCCCACCCATGCTGCGAGGACAGCGAATGTTGGCCGCGATCGCCTTTACGGATGGAGTGGGGTTCAGTACCCGCATGGCCGCAGATGAGGAAAACATTCTGAAGCTGATTCAGCGGGACTTGCAAACCATGATGGAACTGTGTCAGCAGTTTGAGGGCCAGGTGCTGAAAACGACTGGGGATGGTTTGCTGATGGCCTTTACCAGTGCGGTGCAGGCAGTGGAGTGTGCCGTAGCGATTCAACGAGCGATCGCAGACATGGCGGCCCAGCTTCCTCCGCAAGACACCCTGGCTCACTGGATTGGCATTCACCTGGGCGATGTCTTTTTCAGCGAAAACGATGTCATGGGGAATGGGGTCAATATTGCCGCCCGCTTGCGGACGAAGTCTGAACCCGGTGGGATTTGCATTTCCCAGATGGTCTACGACCTGGTGAAAAATCAACTCGACCTGAAAGCGACCTATCTTGGCCCCCAGCAACTCAAGAATATTCAGGAACCTGTTCCGGCTTATCAGATTCTGGTTGCTCCTGCCCCGGAAACACCAACCGCTCCTGCTGGGCCTGTCAGGGAACGGGTGGAACCGGAGCTGACTTCTCCTTATCAGGGACTGAAAAAATTTGAGCCAGAGGATAAGGATCGATTTTTTGGGCGCGATCAACTGGTGGCCAGCTTAGTAACTGAGCTAGAGCGCGGCCAGATGATTTTATTGCTGGGAGCCTCTGGAAGTGGCAAATCCTCAGTGGTGAGGGCGGGTGTCATTCCCCAGTTAGCAGCAAAGTGGGGCAGTGGCTTTGTGCCTCTGATGTTTACCCCAGATGAGGATCCCTTTGAGTCGTTGTATGCCAGTTTGCTCAGTAAGTACAAGCAATCTGAGGTGAAGTCGGTGCGGCGAGGCAAGGCAGATACTCTGGTGCAATTGGTCAAGACATTGAAGCGACCCAACGAACACTGGCTGATTTTTGTTGACCAGTTTGAGGAAGTATTTACTCTGGCGACGGCAGAACGGCGCAATCAGTTTATCGATGGTCTGGTGCAATTGCTGCGTCTGCCCGATCGCACCGTCATGGTCATACTTACCATGCGAGCCGATTTTCTGGATCATTTCAGCCCCTATCCCAATCTGGGCAAACTCACGCAGCGGCAGATTCGCCTGATGACGGATATGCAGCGGGATGAACTGTGGTTGGCCATTAAACAGCCTGCAGTCCGTCAGGGGGTGATGTTTGAAGAAGGGCTGATTGCCGAGATTTTAAAGGATGTGCAGGGACAGGCAGGATATTTGCCATTGTTGCAATATACATTAGATTTATTGTGGGAGAGCGAACGGCACAATGGCAATTTTCAGGATCGGATTTTGCACACTCGCACTTACCGGGAATTGGGTGGCGTGCGGGGCGCGTTGCAAAAACGGGTGGATCAAATCTATGAGTCGCTGCCAGAATCGAAGCAGGCGGCGGTGAAGCAAATTTTTCTGCAGCTGGTGAGCATTGAGAGTACTCAGGAAGCAGGCACGATCGCCAAAGCAGTCAGCCGTCGGGCCTATCGAGCGGAATTTACGGGTGATCTGGTCAACAGTACGCTGGATGAATTGATCAATCAGAATTTGCTGGTTAGTAACGATGCCAATCGCCTGCAACCGACGGTAAAAGTCGCCCATGAAGCACTGCCAGGCTCCTGGCAGTCATTCAAGGACTGGATTGCGGATGCCCATCAGGTGATTGCAATTAAACACCGACTGGCCGAAGATATGGCTCACTGGCAAGAGTTGCAACGTACGGATGGGGAGCGTGCGGATGAAGAGTTATGGAGTGGATCCAAGCTGGAACAGGCTCTGGAAGTGCGCCGAGAGAAAATCTTTGATGGTGCGCTGGGTGGTTTGAGTGCAGAGGAAAACCACTTTATTGATGCCAGTGTGGGACGACGCGATCGCCAGCGGCGCAAAACGTTGTTCAGCTTTACCAGCTTTTCTGCTGTAGCCCTGGGATTGGCAGTTGCGGCGGGCTGGCAATCCTGGCGGGCGGAAACCCAACGGAGACAGGCGATCGTCGGTCATATTGAGACCCTCAGCCTGTCCTCGGATTCCCTGTTTAAATCCAATCAAGAATTGGATGCCTTGATGGAATCGCTGAAGGCAGTACAAAAGCTGGCAACGGCTTCCTGGGTAGATGATACCACCGTAATCAGGCTCAATTGGCGCTCCAACAGGTTGTTTACGGCACTCGAGAACGCAATCATTTAGAAGGCCATACGCAAGCGGTTTACAGTGTCGTCTTCAGTCCAGATGGTCAGATGTTGGCTTCGACCAGTGAGGATAGCACGATCCGCCTGTGGGATAAGGATGGCCGATCGCTGCACGTCCTCAAAGGTAATGGGGAGCCAGTTTACGCTGTAGCGTTCAGCCTGGATGGCAAAACGCTTGCCTCTGGCAGTGAAGATAAAACCATCAAACTTTGGAAAACCAAAACCTTCCCCTTTCATACCCTGGTAGAACGGGGCTGTCACTGGCTGCAACCTTATCTGAATACCAGTCCGAAGTTGCGAGATAGCGATCGTCAACTGTGTCGGGCAATCAACCCCTAATACCAAGTCCGCTTTCAGTAGGCCCTGAAGTACAAATAATTAAATTCCTGTAGAATTCGCTGAAATCTGCTGCCTTGCTTCAATAGGGTGGTATTACTAGGTTAGGGGTGATTTTAACTGGCCTTACCGCGCAGCATTGTAACTGGCTAGTCCCCTGATGACTGCTGAGGATGTTGGAGGTGCCGACGATGGCCAATTCCCCACTCATATCAATTCGTATTCCACCAGAAACCTTAGCGCGGATTGACCAACTGGCGCAAAAGCGCTATCCCTCTCGACGAACCGGGAGAAAACCTAATCGATCGCAGGTGATTCTGGATGCCATCGAGCAATTTTTAGACCAGTACGAATTGCAGGAATCCACATTCACGAATACCGAGTTTAACTCTGTGAATTCAGGTGAGCTACTGACACCGATCCAGATTGCAACAGACGAACAACGGGTTATGCGATCGGAGTCTAACTATCAAGTGATTCACGCGATAGCAGCAAACCAACCGGGTGAATTAAACTTGCCAGATGCTCTCAATAGCTACGAAACCGATTGGCCTCAGCCTACCAATCAATTTCCTGAGATTCCAGCGGATATGAAAGTTTCTTCAACCCGCAAATACATTGATTGGTGGCTAGATTATTTCTCTTACGTGGGTAAGTTGACTAAACCCTGGTTCATTTCTAAACGCTAATTCAAGCCAGGAATTTGCTTCCCTAACACTTTGCGCAGTCCCCTTGTTGATTGCGTTAGTTCAATACGTGAAAGTTCTTCTTTACAGTGTCATACACTTCTAAGTCATACACTTATAAAGACATAAACTAGATTTTTTTAAGAATTAAAGAATAATGTATTACACTGTTATTCAGTGTTGTAAAAAGAAGAATAAAAATTTTGAAACCCTTATCTGAAAGACTTTTTGAGGTTTTCTTTTAACTGGAAAAGTATCCAATCTTAGTAGTTTTGCAATGTTTGTTTAAATATTAAGTTTTTGTGTTATATGACACACATTTAAGATGAGAAAAAGTATAGTTGCTAACACATACCTATTCTTCACATATTCAATGCGCTGAGAATTCATTTCACAAATCATTAAGCCTCAATCTGGTTTGGACGAGTGAAGTTGGTTCAGTATTGCTTTATTCTTCAGATAAACGCATTAACGAAGAAAATCGCGAAACCACGAATTTTCAGTTCAATCGGTTTACAAGATCAGGTTGCATGAGGGCAAGCTGATTGCTACTCATTCCATTCGGTGAGTAAATTTCTACTTAAACCAAGTCCAGCTAGAAAACGATCGTTTTCCTATCAAAGAAACTACAGTTCTGGGAAACTGCAGTTCTGGACTTGAACAAGCTTTATTTAATTAACGTAACGAATTCTTTTGCGAGATGACGGGAGTTGACATGACAGGCACTCTTCTAGCTCAAACGAATCAATTATTGCCCCAGGGCATTACTTTACGGAGCAATGTTTCTGCGGCCCATACCGAAATTTTGACTCCCGACGCACTCAGCTTTCTGGCCCGATTGCACCGTCAGTTTGAGCCTGAACGATCGCGCTTAATGCACCTGAGAGCCACCATTCAGCAACAACTGGATGCGGGCCGGCTTCCCGATTTTCCAGCAGAAACGGCAAATATCCGGGCGGCTGATTGGAAGGTGGCTCCCATCCCACAGGATTTACAAGATCGACGAGTAGAACTCACTGGTCCGACCGATCGCAAGACGGTGATTAATGCCCTCAATTCGGGAGCCAATGCCTTCATGGCTGACTTTGAGGATGCCAGCAGTCCCACTTGGGAAACGATGCTCTCCGGTCAGGTGAATTTGCGCGATGCCGTCGATCGCACCATTTTTTACCGGGATCCGAAAACCGGCAAAGACTATACCCTTGGCCCCAATCCCGCTGTCCTGATTGCCCGTCCCCGTGGCTGGCATTTGCTGGAAGAGCATCTGTTGATTGACGGCCAACCGATCTCCGCTGCTCTGTTTGACTTTGGTTTGTACTGTTTCCACAATGCTCACCGTCTGCTGCTGCAGGGTTCTGGGCCTTATTTCTACCTGCACAAGTTGGAAAATCGCCATGAAGCCGCACTCTGGAATGCCATCTTTGTGGCCGCAGAAGAGGCATTGGGATTATCCATTGGCACCATCAAAGCTACCGTCTTGATTGAAACCATTCTGGCCGCCTTCGAGATGGATGAAATTCTGTATGCCCTGCGTGATCATATTGTGGCGTTGAACTGTGGCCGCTGGGACTACATTTTCAGTTTCATCAAAAAGTTTCGCAATCGACCGGATTGGGTGCTGCCCGATCGCCAGCAAGTCACCATGACTACCCACTTCTTACGATCCTACAGTCTGCTGACCATCAAAACCTGTCATCGTCGGGGGGCACTGGCGATCGGGGGGATGGCGGCCCAAATTCCGATCAAAAATGATCTGGAGGCGAATGCAGCCGCACTGGCGAGAGTGCGGGCTGACAAGGAACGGGAAGCCCAGGATGGTCATGATGGCACCTGGGTCGCGCATCCCGCCCTCGTACCTGTGGCCCGTGAAGTGTTCGATCGGCGCTTGTATGGATTTAATCAACTGTCGGTATTGCGAGAAGATGTGCAAGTTGTGGCTACCGACCTGCTCACCCTGCCCCAGGGAACGATTACGGAAACTGGGCTACGGACTAACATCCGGGTGGGCATTCTCTATTTGACCTACTGGTTGGCTGGAACAGGCTGTGTGCCCTTGTTCAACCTGATGGAAGATGCAGCTACGGCTGAGATTTGTCGTGCTCAAGTCTGGCAGTGGCTGCATCATGGCGCTCACCTGGATGATGGTCGATTGATCGATCAGGCATTATTCCAGAACGTATTGATGGAAGAAATCGCCACCGTCGCCGAGTATCTGGGACAGCGATCGCCCAACGGCGACCATTCCAGTTGGCGCACGCCTCTGGATCAAGCCATTCATTTATTTGAATGTCTGGTCACTAATGACCACTTTGAAGAGTTTCTGACCTTACCCGCTTATCGATTGCTTGTTCAGTTGTAACTCCCCCCGTCGTCAGGGAGATGCTCTAGGCCATTCAACGAGTGAATGGTCACAGTTGGTTATTAGCTCGTGGCGATTTACAAGTCTTAAGTTCTAAGTTTTGAGTTTTAAGTTTTAAGTTGCACTCCTCACTGAGAACTTAAAACTTTTCTTCCGCCTCGCGCCAAACCCCAACCAATGCCCCATTCGTCTAAATTACCTAATTCGTCTACTTACTGAGAGGAACACCATGTCTGAACCAACTTTTGCCGCATTGATCCCAAAAGCTCCAGCAGGCCGATTTAATGGCATTCGCCGTAACTATACCCCGGCGGATGTCGCCCGCTTACGGGGATCGGTTTCCATCTGCTATACCCTGGCAGAAATGGGCGCCAATCGCCTGTGGGAATTGCTGCACCAGGAAGATTACATTCATGCATTGGGAGCCGTGACGGGCAACCAGGCCATGCAAATGGTGAAAGCTGGCTTAAAGGCGATTTATCTATCCGGCTGGCAGGTGGCGGCGGATGCAAATGTGGCCGGGGCGATGTACCCCGACCAGAGCCTCTACCCGTCCAATAGTGGGCCAGAACTCTGCCGCCGGATTAATCGCACCTTCCAGCGAGCCGATCAGATTCAACACATGGAAGGTAAGGGAGATACCTATTGGTTTGCCCCGATCGTGGCTGACGCCGAAGCTGGATTTGGTGGCCCGCTCAACAGTTTTGAAATCATGAAAGCCTACATTGAGGCCGGAGCAGCGGCGGTTCATTATGAAGACCAACTGGCTTCCGAGAAGAAATGTGGTCACTTAGGCGGTAAGGTGTTGATTCCCACTGCGGCGCACATTCGCAACCTGAATGCGGCTCGTCTGGCTGCAGATACGATGGGGGTGCCGACGCTAATTGTGGCTCGTACTGACGCGGAAAGTGCCCGTCTGATTACCAGCGATATTGATGAACGCGATCGTCCCTTCCTGACTGGAGAACGCACCGCTGAAGGATTCTTCCGTCTCAAGCCAGAAACCGGATTATTGCATTGCATTGCCCGTGGGTTAGCGTATGCCCCCTATGCCGATCTGCTCTGGTGGGAAACCTCGAAACCCAACCTGGAAGAAGCCCGCCAGTTTGCCGAAGCAATCCACAAACACTATCCGGGTAAGCTGTTGGCCTATAACTGTTCACCCTCCTTCAACTGGAAGGCGAATCTGGATGACTCGACGATCGCTACCTTCCAGCGAGAATTGGGCGCAATGGGCTATAAATTCCAGTTTGTCACGCTGGCTGGCTTCCATTGCCTGAACCACAGCATGTATGAGTTGGCCCAACGTTATCGGCAGCATGGCATGACCGCTTATGCTCACTTGCAAGAGGCAGAATTCCTCAGTGAGACTGAAGGCTATACGGCGGTACGCCACCAGCGCGAAGTTGGCACGGGCTACTTTGATGCGGTGTCTGTGGCGATCTCCGGTGGTCAATCCTCTACTACGGCAATGGCAACTTCCACGGAAGCTCAGCAGTTCCATACTGATACCCATGACAGCCGCTCTGGTTATGCAACTTATTCCGGTCAATACGGTGGCTCTCGCCAGTCAGATGAGTTGCGGGCACTGGAAGAACTAAGAAAAGAAGCCTACTATGCCCGTGCCAAGGAAGTCTACAAGGAAATTGAAGAATTCGCCTGGATTGATGATTAGGGTGTGGTTTCAGAAACCGGGTTGCTGCTCCTAAATGGCATGGCTTGATCGCCGCTTCTGATTCAGAAACCTGGTTTCTCGCAATGCAGTTCCTCTCTGCTTCCCGTTTGTCCAGCCGAGATCCTCCGCGTAAACAGAGGATTTCTTCTTTAAGATGTAAGTTGAAGGGGCTTGCTACAGTTTGGCTTGAGGATGGAACAGTATGTGAGGCAGAAGTTCACTTTGTCGATGAATCAGGCGAAGACTATCTCTATCCCAGCAGCTACTTCATGCCATTTGAGGAAATACCTGGTCAACTTTTAGCGTCTTCACTAGACTCGACAACCTCTGCTTCTACAGGCGTTGTTTCAGAAGTGACCGTGGCTCCTGGAACTGGAGAGAGGGCCGGTTGTTCGGGTTTTTCCAGTTTGGCCTCCATCGGTTCTTTGACCATTTTCTCTAGCTGTTCTGCTTCTCGCTTAAATTCAGCTTCAAATTCCTTGGAGGCATCCTGAAATCCCCGAATGGCCTTACCCAGACTGCGGCCAATTTCTGGTAATTTCTTAGGGCCAAAGATTAGCAATGCCAGAATGAAAATCAGTGCCATCTCTGGCAATCCAATTCCAAATACATTCATGGCCGCCTCCTACCTATAGGGAATGCTCATTAGTTTAGTTTCTGATTGTAAAACAGATTTGCAACCCTAGAGGCAGCCGATGCGGCAGGCAAGGACTCAAGCCCTACTTATGTCTGCAGGTATTCATGTTTCGGAACAGTACTGGCAAACGTTTCGTAATCAGATTGATCGATCAATGCCCCTTGAAATAGCAGCGCGATCGGCAATTTTTCTGAAACTGTAGTGGCTCCAGGAAGCACCGGGTAGTAGATCTGGGTTACATCCGAGCCGCCGTCACTTCTGGGAATCACGGTAGAGTAGCGGGTAGCCTGTTCAAAGAGGGGAGCCGGATTGAAGGTGGCGGCGATCGCAGAAGTTGCGCCCAGGGCCACACAGGTAATACCGATCGCTGTTACAGATGGCAGGTAATTAAACAGAGTCAAATTCATTGCTTGAGAAAAGCAATGCTTTACAGAGAAAAGTCGCAGAAACTTTCTCCACCTAACAGTTATAGATGGATAGCTAAGCTTCAGCTTCTCATTAAACCTCTGCCAAAACTTTAAAGTAAAACTTAAATATTCTCTTTCCTCCGGTTACTGATTGCTCAGTCCCGCCTTGGCCTCCTCCGCGACGGGTTCTATCTCATCCTGCGCCAGTTGTTGTAGGGTTGCTTTGGCTTCTGGTGTACCCAGCCGACTGAGGGCTTGAGCAACTCGATGGCGAATTTGCCAATCTGGATTTGTTGCCTGGTGAATCAACAATTGCACTGCTCGTTCATCTCCTAACTCACCAAGAGAACCGATCGCGGCCATTTGCATCAACTCATTGGGAGATTGCAACGCCTCTTCTAATAGAGGGAAACTGCGGCTATCTCCCAGTTCCCCCAGTGCCGCCAGAATGCTGAACTGTACCAGCCATTCTGACGTGGAGCGATAAAGCTGCTCCAGATCCTCAAAGGCATCAGTCAGTTGCAAGGCTCCAATTGAATCTGCTGCCGCTGCCTGCACATCCGGTTCTGGATCATGGAGCGACTGCCGCAGAATTTCGATGGTGCGGCTCTGGTCGTGCTGCCCCAGGCTGGATAGCTGACTCACGGCGGCATATCGAATTCGCGGATTGGCATCAGTAACTGCGTGTTGGATCAAGGCAAAGCCATCTGCGGGAGCTAATGTGCGAATTTGGTTGACAGCCTGCAGGCGATCGCCCAGATTTGGCGATTGCAACAACTCTCCAACCGATTCGGGGGTAATGCTCATAACTCAGTAAGTAAGAAAATTATGAATGTTGAACTAAACCTTGTCCAAGCCCAGAAGTGTAGTTTCTCTGATCGGAAAACGACCGTTCTCTAGCTCGCCTTGGGTTATCAATTAAGAATTAGGAATTTTGAAGCGGTTTTCAATTCATACGTCCTAATTCATAATTCTTAATTTTTCTAGCTTTGCTCAGCTGCCATTGCTCGCACGATGTCGCCCCGTGTCAGGATGCCAATCACCCGTCCTGTGCTATCCAAGACAGGCAAACTGTTGACAGTCCGCTCGTGCATAATCTGAGCAGCCTCTCGCAGCGGTTTATCGGGAGTAATAGTGATTACATGGCGATCGCTCATCACTTCTCCCACCGTTTGGCCCAATGCCTTATGGATTTCACGTTCATATCGGGCGGGATTTTCCAGATAAATCACACTATCCAGCAGCATGATGTAGGGTGGCGGAGTAACCCCCGACTCTCTCCACATCAGGTCAGTTTCGGAAATTATGCCGACCAGCTTGCCGCCCTCTACCACTGGAAGGCTGCTAATTCGCCGCTCTGCCAGAATCTTAATCACATCAGTTAGCGGTGTTTCACGAGTTGCCGTGATTGGATCACGAGTCATTACATCCGCAACAGTTTTGGTCATACCGAACCCAAGTTCAACACAATCTCACCCCATTGTAGGGAATTGCAGATTAATTACTCACAACTCAACCTTTAACTTAAAACTTAGAACCTCACTTGGTTCCCTTGAGCGCATCTCTGGCTGACACCCCATTGCCCTGGTAGCCGAAATACCAGAGGGTGGCCGCCGCTTCTGCACGGGTCACGGGTTTCTGCGGTTGGAACAAGGTGGTGTAACCGAAGACTCGGCGAATATTCGACAAGTCCCCGTTTTGGAAATCGGCCAGCACCGCCCGTTGGGCAGAGGGTTCAATGCGGGCCGCATCTTGAAAGCCCCAGGTTTGCTTAATCGCGTCCAGATTCGCGATTGGTAAAGGCTGCCGGGTATCCATAGGCACTTTCCAGAGCAGCATGGCTTCCCGTGTTAGCTGGGCATCGGGGCGGAACGTAACCACGGTTGGGTCGCCTGATAAGGAACTGGGAATAATCCCCGCTTCTGCTAATCCTTGAATGGCAGCAAAGTCAGGATCCGTAGGAGGAACATCGCGGAAAGCTGGCTGACTGGCTTGACCAGAACGAATTTGTTGAGCGGCACGATCGCTATACAGTCGATTATTCGCCGCAAATAACCAACGAGCATATTCCCGCCGAGACACAGGCTTGTCAGGAGCAAAGGTGGTATCGGCTGCTTTCGTTTTATCACCCGATGGTGACAGGCTGAGAACACCCAACTGAGCCAGATCCATTAAATACTGCTGCAGTTCTTTGGGAGCTTTGTCCAGATCTGTATAAGGGGTAGGAGTAGAGGTGATGGGTGGGGGGGCGGGACTTGCTTGGGCGATCGCGCCATCGGAGGTTCCTTTAACTCCCAGGAAGACTTCCAATTGAGTAGGAGCGGGGGAAGAAGAGAGGGAGGGGGAAATTGAAGCCGTGGGAGATTGGGCAGTGGAGGCTGATTCGCGACTGTATTGAAGAGTGAAAGTGGTGCCTGGATTGGGAGCCGGGGAGGCCGTACTGTTGGGAACTGTGACCGTTACTTTGAGATCTTTCTGGCGGGCTACCAGGGTTCCCTGGGGAGCGGTTAAGGGCGTTGGCTCTAATGTCCAGTTGCCAGTTTGCAGTTGTTCCTTATAAAAAGCCAGGACGCGATCGCTGGTATCTGAAGTGTTCCACTCGGTGAGGGTGCTCTGTGCTCCGGGGAGAGGGCTGTCTGCGCCACTAGCCTTGGCCACTTGCAATTGAGCGCCGGGATAGCGAGGAATTTCACTGGGAAAGTTTTCTGGTAATTGAGCGGATGTTGCAGCCAGGGAGGGTGTTCCATTGACAGACTGCAAGCTACCATCCGGCGAAGTTTCTTTCAGCCTCGGATCTGCTGCCAGGGAGTTTTGCAGGGAGTCACCAAAACCAGAATTGGCACAACTTGCCAGGGGCAGCAACAATACAACTGCCAAAACCAGAGACACTGAAGACCGAGAAGGGCAATTCACGTCACTAACACCGAGAGTTCACTGCTCCTACGCTAGCGCAAAGCGATACCCGATCGCCTGTTGATAGCTGTAGCCGCCAGGATAGCTTTAAGACGGGTCACCCTGGCTTCATGCTCTGCCTGCCACTGCTCATGCCAAGTGATCGCTTACTAAGGTGCTTCCCCTAATTCTCCTGCAAGATCTTTAAAGGAATGGAACGATCGAAAAGCCTTTCAGGAAAATTTGCAGTGCTCCGCCAAGCAGACCCAGTAAGGCCGTACCAATGCCACTGCCGCCTTTCGGTTGTTCTTCTGCTGGGGGACGTTCCAGCAACATGGCGAATTTGTTGGCCAGTTCAGCATTCTTTTGATCACCCTGACTGTTAAATAGGCGTTCGGCTTCCCGCGCATCCGCGATCGCCCCAGTGCGATCGCCGCCTTGAGCACGCGCTGCAGCCCGCCCAAAGTAAGCCGGAGCAAAGGTGGGTTTACGAATAATCACCTGAGTAAAGTTTTCAGTGGAGCGCACATAATCTCGTCGCCGCTCGTTTTGAATGGCTAACTGATAGAAATCTTCTGCTGTTCCTATCGTGGTTGGTAATCCGATCGCTCCTGCCAATAATGCTCCATCCACCGTGGCTCCATCCATCACGGCTCCGATCAGGTAAGCGTCTCGTAGATCAGCCGCCATCAAATTAGCTCCATCCAACCTGGCTCCAGTAAGATTGGCCCCATTTAATGAAGCGCCCATTAGATTGGCCCCTCGCAGGTCGGCTCCCTGCAAATTCGCCCGGCTGAGATTCGCCCGGCTGAGGTCTGCCCGACTTAAGTTAGCTCCTGACAACTCGGCAAAAATCAGACCTGCGTTACTCAAATCACAACCCGGACATTGCCGCGTAGATAGCAACTGCCGACTGTGCTCCAGATTTTCGGCGCGTGCTGGTAACGTGAGGCTAAGGCTGGTCAGGAGGGTTGCGATTGCTACGGTAGTAGGTTTCATATTCATGCAGAGAGACGTGAAGCCATTTAAGCGCAAGTTGCAAACTTTGCAGCAGGATGTTGCCAGATTTTAAATACAATCGGAGGTAGTCAGGTTTTACAGTGGTTTTTGATGATTACGATCGCAAACTTTTATGAATCCTTATCCCGCCTTGATTACCCTACTGGCCCTTATTCTTTACTTCGTCTTGGGAATTAATGTGGGTAGAGCCAGGGTAAAGTACAAAGTTATGCCGCCACAAATGTCTGGTGATCCCAATTTTGAGCGGGTGCTGCGAGTCCAGCAAAACACCCTGGAACAACTGGTGCTATTTCTGCCTGCTTTCTGGTTATTCTGTCAGTATGTCAGCTCTGTTTGGGGTTCTGTTTTGGGAGCAGTCTGGATTGTTGGGCGGATCCTCTATGCCTGGGGGTATTATCAGGCTGCCGAAAAACGCATTCCTGGATTTGGGATTGCCGCTCTGGCAACGATCGCCCTGCTGCTCGGAGCATTGGTAGGAGTAATGCGTGTCCTTTTTCAGCAATTATGAATGCAGCCATAGGGAATCGCAGCCATGCAACGAAAACAAAAGTTTCCCCATCTAGTGGGGTCGAAATGGACAGCGCATCAGAAAGTGGAGGGTTGGCGACACTTTCAGGTGGTAAATCGCAAAAACCAGGGTTCATGGGTATTTGCAGAAATGGTGGCGGCCTGTGATCCGAATGTTCGCTTTTGGATTAATGCCAAGCAGCTGAAGCAGCGATCGCTGTGGCTGGCTGGCTGGCAATCTCTGACGGAGAGCAGCCAGGACACTGTGTAACAGAGGTCACTCCTGGCTTGACCTGCGATCACTCCTTGCCCCATGAATTATCACCCCAACCCCAGCGAAGAACACGGCATAGTAGAAAGAAAGCAATTTACTGGTATTGTTCTGCCAGTCCAGGTTCTGCATCATTATCTCCATGTGGATGAATAGCTCATAGGAGAGGATTGTCTCGTTTCAGACAGACCTATGGAGGTCACAGGCCATGTTCAACGCAACCGAAATTCTGATTAATGCCTTTGTTCAGCAATTGAAAGCTGGATACCGCAAGACTTACGGCAATCTCAAAGCCGATTATGCCGATATCATTGCCTGGGCTGGGAGCATGGCATTGGAAAATATCGCCAATAGCGATGCCCTCTATCATGACGTTGAACATACGATTCTGGTTACCCTGGTGGGTCAGGAAGTGCTACGGGGAAAGCACATCCGGGAAGGTGGGGTGTTACCGGAAGACTGGTTGCATTTCATTATTTCGCTCGCCTGTCACGACATTGGATACGTGCGGGGAGTGTGTCGGCAGGATGAGGGAAATCTCTGCGCGACGGGAATTAATGGCACCCGCATCGCCCTACCTGCCGGTGTAACAGATGCAGCTTTGACGATGTACCATGTCGATCGCGGCAAGTTGTTCATTGAAGAGCGCTTCGGCGGACACAAGTTGCTGGATACCGAGACCATCAAGCGCAACATTGAACTGACCCGCTTTCCCGTTCCTTCACAAGAAGACCACCAGGACACCTCAAACTATCCCGGTCTGGTAAGAGCCTCTGATTTAATCGGTCAACTCAGTGACCCACGTTATTTGAAGAAAATCACCGCCCTCTTCTATGAGTTTGAAGAGATTGGCATGAATAAAGTTCTCAACTACCGCACTCCGGGTGAGCTACGCCAGAACTATGCTCAGTTTTACTGGAAAACGGTTTATCCCTATATCCAACCCGCGCTCCGGTTTCTTAACTTGACCCAACAAGGCCAGCAAATTATCGCCAGCCTGTATGCCAATGTGTTCATGGTGGAACATGAGGAAATGTAGGAGGAAGTTATGAGTTTCAAGTTTTAACTCAAAGCTCAAAACTTAAAACTCATAACTTGTTCAGGCGGCTTCTAACGGGGCCATTGTCAATCCCTCTCGATCAAGTTGCATGTGGTAAAGTTCGGCTTGTTCCAGGGGGCCAACCCAAACTACGGCCTGACCGTCAAAGTGAACTTGATTGGTCAGTTCCCAGGCGCGATCGGGGGTCATACCCGGAACGTACTTGACCAGACAGTTGGCTACATGCTCAAAGGTGTTGAAATCATCGTTCAGCACGATCACTTTGTAGTTGGGATAGTGTTGGCGAACAGTTTCGCTGGAGCGAGTTGGGGCTGTTGCAGGAACTGAAGCAACTATGGAACTTACTACATCGATAACGCTCATAGCCGAAAGAGAAGGATGTTCTATAAGGATTGACATAAAGCAAGTCCAGCTAGAGAACGGTCGTTTTTCAATCAGAGAAACTACAGTTCTCAACTTGGACAAAGTTTAATCTAGTAAGTGATCGTAACGTACTTACTTCGAGAGCGATAGGGCGTAGTTATCAATCCTTGTCATGAGGCCTGGCCATGATTGGGTGTTCATCCTGATCCTGCTCTGCGATCGCCCATCGGTGAAATGACCACCACGATCGCCACCAGACCCAATAATAGCGGAGTGAACCAATCTCCCCAACGCACGTACAGGGTTTGAGTCTGGCGACGGTAGATGGTTGCTGCATGCGTTTCATAAGTATGGGGCCGCGATCGCCAGAGAATTTGCCCGTGGGGATCAATGATGCCTGAATAACCTGTGTTGGTGGCTCGCACCGCCCAGCGATCTGTTTCAATCGCTCGCATTAAATCCTGGGCCTGGTGTTGGGCCATCAAGACCTCACTGTAGGGATCCAGATTAGAGGCAGTGAGAATAAATTGGCCTCCGGCGGCAGCTTGTGCCCGAAATAGTTCTGGAAAGGCGGATTCGTAACAAATGCTGGCGATCGCCCGACCAAAGGGCGTGTCAAATCGTTGGGCTGAGGTTCCCGGCACCATCGATGCCTCAATTGGAGACAGGCGGCTAATGATTGCTCCCAGAACTTCCTGAAAGGGAATGTATTCTCCCAGTGGCACCAGCTTAATTTTGTTGTATTGTCCAACCACCTCCCCATTGCCCGCGATCGCCAGCAAACTTTGAGTAATCTGGCGCTCCTGCTGCACAAAAATTCCCAACCAGGCGGCTACTCCTTGTCTCAAAACGGCCTGTCGCAAGGGATTGCGATCGATATCCCAGAAGATGGGCAAAGCTCCCTCTGGGGTTAATACGGCCTGTACCCCCTGATTGGCCAATGTCTCATACCCCATGACATAGCCCTCGATCGCCCGTCGAATTCCTTGAGTAGATAATTTAATTCGAGTTGGCACATTGCCCTGCACAATGCCTACCTTTAAGGCCGTATCAGGGAGCTGGTTGAGAGGCTGGCTACAGAGGACGAAGCCCGCCGCGTGGAGGGCGAGGAAAAGGGCGATCGCACTCAGCAAGGCAAAAGAATTTGGGATTTTGGATTTTGGATTTTGGCTGACTTGCAGCCATGCGAGGGCAAGTAAACCATTAATGGCGACGATCGCGGCGGTAATCAGGGATGGGCCAGAGAGTTGTCCCAGGTGCAGAATGAATAGGTTGCCAGGACTTTGGGTGAATGAGAGAGAAGTCCAGTAGAGCGGGGTGAAACTCCACAGCCACTCCAGGCCGCACCAGAGAGCGGTTCCCACCAAGATAATTTTGAATTTTGAATTTTGAATTTTGAATTGGATCAGTCGTCTCAATATCCATGCCCAAATGACCACCAGGGCAGTTCCCCAGAGGGTGATGAAGGCCCAGCAGAAAAGCACGATCGCCACACTACCCAGCCACGGAATGCCCAGCCACATGAGAGGATGCAATCCGGCAATCCAGGAGAGAGCCGTGCCGTGATAGCCGATGCCCCAAAGCAGGGCAAAGGGGAGTGGGGAGTGGGGGATCAGCGATCGCGCTTTACCCGATCGCTGATCCCCGATCGCTGATCTCATAACTGCCAACCATAACGGCACCATCGCAATCCAGGCTAAACCCCAGGTATTGATCGGGGCGGCGGCCAGTGCCATTCCGATGCCGCTCACAAACACCAGTCCCAGTTGAAAGAGGGGATTGGAGGAGAGACTGAGAAATCGTTTGGGAAATGGCGGGAAGCTTGGTTTGGTCATGAAACGCGATCGATTTCTTCTCACAAATCCAATAGACGCTCAAGAACGTATCTGCAAATGAAAGCTCTCCTAGCCTATCTTGCTGAAGCGCTAGCTGAGTGTTGATTACTCAGAAGAATTGAGGTGATTAAATGCGAGCAACTACTCTTTCCCAAGCTCCTGCAGGCCAGCCTGATATAACACCACCTGCCATGCAGATGATACAAATGATTACGGGGTGCTAGGTTTCTCAATCCATTTATGCAGCGGCCAGGTTGGGAATTGCCAATCAATTGAAAACTGGCTCCAAATCTTATACAGAGTTAGCGACCCTGACTGGCTCCCACGCTCCGTCGGTATACCGCTTGATGCGTGCCCTGGCGAGTGTAGGAGTTTTTGCCGAAACCGAAGTGGGAATCTTCACCTTAACGCCCTTATCTCACTGCCTGCGGAGTGATGTGCCTGAGTCCCTGCGTGATGTGTGGGATGGTTTCAGGGATGGCGGCGAGGTCAGAGAGGAATTGCGATCGCAGTCTCATTCATTTTCTACGGGTTGGATGATTACTCCGTTGAGAATTTTTGTTCGGCATTGTCCCAAATACCAGGATTGCTTCAGATGACTTGGCAAGTTCGTCGAGTTCTTTTGCAAAGGCGAGACGATCTGGTTGATCAATTCCAAAAATTGTTACAATTTGATATGGATAGCCAACTTTCGGAAAAACGGATTTGATCCAGACGAAAGATGGGGTCTCTAATTTACCTCCTACTTCGGAGTTACCTTGGCCTGTCTTATTTTTGCCTTTGAAGCGATGGTCACTATAGAAAAGACTTAGAGCTTCGCCTCGGACGCTCTCTTGCAGACCTTCCTTATGCCAATTCGAGACCTTATCTGGCGGAGTCTGGCTAGGTGACTTTACTAACCAAACCTGGGCGTTGACATCCAAAACATCTTGTTGCCTTCCGCGGGAAGATTCGGGGCTGCTGTTTCGAGAAGTTATAGGAGATTGAATTCTCTCGAATGTATCCTTAATTTGCTTGAACAGTTGCTGCCAAGGCATCAGATCATATGCTAGAGGAGTGTCATTAGCATCTACAGTCCAGTGACAACCTCGCACATGCTCGTTTCCATTAATGTCTAGGGAATGTAAAGGACGGCGCGAACCCCGCCCCACCCCTCCTAAATGAGATGCAAGAATCAAAAGTTTTTCAAGTAAGTCTAGATATTTCTGCTCAGTTGCTTCTAGATAAATCTTGCCATCGTATAGATACGGAGGCTCATCTCGTTTGGATGGATTGTGAACAGTACTAACTGACACCTGACCTTGTTGGCTTAGTTTACCAAAGACCCTATCTTCTAAATCTCGACAAACCAATGGCTCATAAAGACTGAGAGCAACTGCTCGGAACCAGTAGCGCAAAATCCCACGAATTGCTGTAGGACGAAATTCGGCCTCTCCTTGCCAATGATTTTGTTTCGATGGTGGTTCGCTACCGTACATTCCTTGTGTCCACAGTTCAAAGCTATAGCTTCGACTATGGGGTAATGTAGCAATTTGCTCCAATGCTCGACCATATCCGCTACTGACACGGGAGCCAATTCCAGATTTCAGAGCATTTTCCAGCCATTTTTTAACAACCGGGATGTATTTTGCATTCTCTGGTTTCGTGGGACACAACCCAATCAAAAATTCAGGCCGCTCCATGCTCAATAATAGATGCGGCTCTGGTTTATACTTAACGTTGTGATTTTGCCAATGCCATTGAGGGGTAGCTACATCCACACTCAGGCATTTTTTTGTTGGAAAAGCATCGAGAAACTCCACTTTCGCTGCCTGGGCAGTCTTTCCTTCCAGGATGCCAAGGATCTTGCTAATCTCATTTTTCGATTCTCCATTTCGTCTAGCCCAAGCTCTTGCTGCACCTTTTAGAGAGGAAGCAGGAATGTAAGGTACCCCAAAAACGGGATGGAAGACGGGTAGCAGCAACTCACGAAACCCACGAGTACCACCGACACGCAACCTCCAGCTAAAAGAAACCCGGAGAGTATTCTCAGTTCCACCAGCAAGGAGTTCTGTTCTTTGACAAAGTTTTGTATAGACTGAGCCAC
>NZ_JBRAGO010000017.1:0-11887 GCF_052746595.1 Leptodesmis sp. | reverse complement strand
GGATAACTCATTCCCTTTGCTATCATCTCCAAGGTCAGCGAAGTTGAGTGACTGCAAAGGGTTGGTAGATTTGCCAACTTTACAGTCAATGCGATCGCAAGGGCGTAATTCTGGAGGCAGCTTTTGCTTCAATGGTACAATCTGCCCTTTAGCGACCTTGGCAGCGCTATCGTCTTCAAAATAAAGGCTTAGGGTTTTATTCTCAAATCCAGCAAAAACAGCCTTTTCGAACGCTTTACCCACCTTAGAGTTTTGCTTGAGTTCTTTTTGGATAAACTCGTACCAGACGTCTGCGGGTGTTTTGGATGGGCTGCGATTATCCTTCGGTTTCATAGGTCTTCTGCCTCTCCTAGAATCGTGGGTGCCCAAAATGACCATTCTCGTGCCAATTCGATGGCCAGACGATTTAACCCTGTGTAGACTGTTAAATTCATGCGGATCAGAGTTTTAGGATCGCTGTGATCAAAGGCAACATTACTCAGATCTTTCAAGACCTTTAAGAATTCCTGATAGACCTGACCCTTATACTGGGTGTCTTCTGATTTTGCCTGGGTGTACTTAATGCCATCTCCTGCCAGTCGATACAAACCCCATGTGGAAATATATGAAGGAAGTCCTTGTATAACCGATGTGGCTTTTTTATGGTTTCCTGACTCCACGCATTTCTTAACCTTTTCCAAGCCTTTATAAGCAAATTTGCTGAAGTCTCGTGTGTCTAGGTTAAGCATTATCTACTGCCTCCTGCTCAGTGTTTGTTTTGCTCCTGTTTGAATTCAAATCAACGGTTGTGTTGGCTGTCCAGCCGCGCCCCAAACCTTCTAGCCCGCCGAACTGCAAGCGATTGTTGAGGACTGTAACGAGCGATTCACGGACTTTTGAGGTCTTCTCCTTATCTTTAGCTGGCTTCAATCCCCACGGAAAAAACAAGACAGTTTCAGATGGAATTGCCTCTTCAGATCGGAATGAACCACCCGCGACAGTCTTTTCATCTTCCTTGAGTGCAACTCGAACCTCACGCTGGAGTCCAATCTCAACTAGTGCTGCACAATCATCATCTGAGAGAACCACCAGCCTGTTTTTCAAATCAAGAACGCCATTACCATCAGGGATTTTTTGGAAACAATCCCAATAATCTTCATTTGTTGGAATTGTCTGAATATCATTGGCACTCAGCAAAGCTCCCTGCAAGTAGATTGGATTGTCAGAAATAGAAGAAATGGCTTTTTTACCCCCAGTCGTTGCTTTTTTATCGAGCAGCGATCGCCATTCATCAAGCTGCTTCTGTAAATCCTTATTCTGTAACCATCGATTCCAACGGTTCAGCCATAGAGGGCAAGTAATCCAAACAAACTGGTGACTGTAGGATGCAATTGGGAATAACAGCAGAGTGGCATCTGCAAACCAAACTTCGCCTTCTGTTGGTTGCTGTCCATCCTTAATTCGCTCTCCAAAGAAAGCACCCGCTTCATCAGGATGCATCGCTTCTAAAGTAGAGCGAATTTTGCCACGTAGAGATGAGGACGGTAGATAGGGCAACTCTGTATGGGCTTCACGGGCAATGCCCATCAAGTTACCAGCTTGAGAGCTAGCTCCAGTATGGAGAGGCGTTAATAGGTAGCTATAGGTCAAGTAGTTCATCTTTTTATCCTAGTAGAGAATCCACAATAACTCTGAGTAGCCAAGCTGCCGCATTCGCCTTGCCCTGAGGCGGGCTTTGCTTATTACTCCTGCCGTAGGCTCTTCTTCTGCGTATAGCGGCTGTGGTTGCTTCAGGTAATAGACGCTACCGGGAGGAGCAGCAAAAACTTGGGGTGCAGGAATACTTTGACTTGAGCCATTTTTATCCTGAATCCGACAACTGATGGGAACAGGTTTGTCTGTTGCTACACCGACCAAATTATCTGACTTCCATTCCCAGGGATAAGCACGACAGTAGGCAATATCACGATAGCCATTCTCTTCAGTTTGTTTGCGCCGAATCCGTTCAAAAATGCCAGGTGTAATCAGGTAGGCCATGCATTTTTGAGACTGCTTGCGATTCTCGTCAGACATGGCCGAGAGTTTGCTCCACTGATCGCTTAGAGCATTACACGATTCCAGAACAGCCCGATGTCCTTCCCCGCCTAGGCGTAGAGTGACAGGAGTTGTGATGTTTTGATCGATGGCGATCGCCAAACTCCAACCATCCTTTAAGCGGATTGCATTTTCAACAAAATAACCATCCGCATCTTTGACCTGACGTGTTCCAACTTCCAGCGCATTATGCGATCGCGTCTCTACACTCCAGGGCTTTTTCGTGCCCTCTTTCCACTGTTTAGGGTCAATTTTACCAGTCTGCACGTAGTTGTAAATTACGTTCCAAGGCAGGTAATCGCCTAAGTGCTTTTCCTCATCCTCTGATTCATCACTGGGGCTTAACTGTGCCCAGGACGGTTTGACTAGCGGACACGGCTTGCTTGTGTCGTACACCATCTGCCCTTTCAACGGATGCGAATTATCCCAACTCAGAGGCACTAATGGCGTAATCCCAGCATAATTCAATGGACGTGGAAAATAGAGGGCCTGGTCATGACAAAGAAATGGCCCCTTCATCTTGAAAGACAGCTTCTCGTCCATCGTTTTGCTCAGAAGTCCCCGCAATGCACCCGCGATCGCATGTGCATTGGGTGGGAATGTACTGCTTGCCCAAGCACGTTCCCCTGGGGTAAAGGGTTTGGCATCCCGGAACATCAGGACGTCTAGGGGAGTGATCGTGTACCAGTAAAATTCAGCAGTGTTTGGAGTCATAGCGCCTTATTTCTATCTAGGAGGTTTTCCTGTACCCAAATCGGAAACCGACGAATATTGCTGGCTTCATCAACTTGGCTGAGGAGCGCATAAAATCATCAGTTCTAAGGCTCCCTCGCTATAAGTCACCCGTACTGGACGATCGCCCAGCAAGTTCAAAATCGTCCCATGTCACTCCCAGGAAATATCGGTGAGGGTAATCTGTTGGAGGGGGCTAATAGGTCTGGCATGTTAGTCCTCCTGATGGGGGGATTTGATTGTAATATTTCGTTTCCGCAGTACAAAGGCAGCCAGTTTCAGCCAGGCTTGAATTTGGCGATCGCGCTCCCCTGCCATCTTCCGTTCGTCAGCATCATGCTGTGCTGTGAGCCATAAATCCCTTAAGAGATTGTCTAAATGCTGACGGAACTGCTCCCGTAGTTCGGGGTCATTGCTCAGCGCATCTCGCCGAGTGCAAAAAGCTTGCGTCCAAGTGGGAATTGCCTCTGGCATCGGCACCGGATGCTGGCTCCAGACCTCTGCGGCTTGTTCAAATAGGGCTGGGTCAATTTCAGGATGGTGCTGCTGAAAATCGATGAGCTTGCGCCACTGGTTAAACACCTCAAACTTGCTAGTAGCCCTCAAAATATTGCCATTGCCATACAGCACCCGCACCTGCACCGCATCTTTCTTTTTCTTCCGCTTCTTAGGATTGGTTTCCTGCAGATCAACATAAACATGATCTTTGGCTTCTTCTTCGGCAGCCCAAAGGTTTTCCAGGGCGATCGCCAATGGCACTGAATGATGGGCAATCACAATTCCAAAACTGATGGAGGCTTTACTCCCCATCGTAAACAGCGGACGAGGGGAAACATTTTCGGGCGGCTCACCCTTTTCTTCCTGCTTCCACCGCCAATAATCCCCTGTATCATCAAACTCATTATGGGGATCTTGGCTACCCTTGAAGCACTGGCGCACATCCCAGAGCCAGCTATCCCACTCCCACAGATTGGTGTAGGCTAACACATCATCGCCACCACCGTAGATCAGCCGTCCAGCATAACGCTGTTCGGTCAGGTAGGGTACCAGTTGATTGGAGAAGTCCAGTAACGCACGAGACAGGGCTGCATGAGTCGCAGGCCCCATGCGTTTTTTCTGAGTTAAAAACTTGACAAAAGTCTCTGCTACCCCGCCTGCTTCTTGGCGAGATTGCGCCACCTTTTGTTTTAAGCCGTCCGGGATATAGTCGTCATAAGACATGAGCAAACTACCCTTGAGCCACTCACTCATGCTGTCGCCATCCCCCGCTGCCAGCACATACCAATCGGTGGGGTTATTCCCGGCTGAAAACTTAGTTGAAATATGCTCCTTTAGGCGTTGTAGCTCGCTATTGCGTGCCTTGATCTGGTCTTCGCGGGATAGATTGCCTGATAGTTCATAGTCATCAATCAACCAGCCCGCATTCAGCAAGCGAGGATTGGGCCAATCCTCATGGTGTTTTCTCACCCAGGGAATACCCCAGGGCAAGTTAGCGGGGGCATCATCACCTTGGGTTGTCCAGGGAAAAGAACAACTTAGGTCATGACAGGCATCCAGGAAATAATCAATTCTCTCCTGTGCCTCCTGATCTCCCTGCTTTGCCTTTTCCTCTTGTTGGCGCAACCACCCTGCCACGCCAGAGGTTAAGTCCGGGGAATGGGAGGCTTCTCGCCATTGTTCAGGGAAATGGGGCAGTAATACTTTGAGAATGCGGTGTAAGCCCCGCTTCACGACCTCTGTAGCATTCAATTCTTCAATGCCGTCAAAGAGTCCGGCATGGTTGTCCCAGAGATTGGCGGTATGGCCTTCCGTCAGCCAATCTCGCTGGTCGGCGTGGTTATCAGGGTGAACCACGGGGCCAATGCCAGAGATGGTCGATCGCGGCCCAAAGGCAGTAGGTAGTTGCCAAGTGCGGGTATTTTTCACTGAACTGAGGGCAAAGCGGGTTTGGTCAAACACATAGGGCCACCAGGAGCCAATATTCACCCCTGGCTTCTTAGGGGTAAATGTGGCTCGCAAAAAGTCTAGTTCTTCTTTCTGAAACAGTCGTTTTTCTTCTGTTAGGTTGTAGGCAGTATTTTGCGCGTCTACCCAGGGATCACAATCGGACTCCCGATTTCGCAAAATCCCTGTATCTTTGAGTTCATTGTCTTCTTTGCCGATCGCTACTGCCGCCCAGTAGGTTTGCCAGTGGGCATCTAGCCAACCATTCCAGGCAGAATCCGTTTCCTGTAAGCCGGGCATCCAATGCCGTTCAGATTGCAGTAGGTTCAGCACTTCCCGACCCAAGCGTCGCCATTCGGCCTTCAGGGATTGGTTGGCGGTTTGCATCGCCCCTGCCACCTTAGCCTTCGGCAGAATCATCACTAACACGTTGGGAAAACCAGCGGTCAGGAGTTGCTGGCCCGTTGGGCGATCAATGAGATCTTCAAACTCAGGCCACTCTTCCCTGAGCCAATAGTCAATGAGGGGTTGCTGAAACAAACTGGGATACAGGAAACTGTCGGGGCCATAAATTTGGGCTAAGTCCCAACACACCTTGGCTGAGAGGTAGTGCAAAATCCACGAACCCGCCCAAAAATCCCGCATTTTGCGGCTAGCCTTGATCAGTTCTTGTACGGGGGTAAAGCTAAAGGTTGCCAGATAGGCACGGGATAATGGCTTATCTTTTGACCACCGTTCCGTAATATCTTCTTCTGTTAAGTCATAGCCTGCTAAGGCACCACAGAGGGCCGCCGTCATGCTGGTATGGCTCCAGATCGACCCGTCAGGAATACGGGTTTCAGCAGGCATTAGGAGTAGAGATGGATCGTCAAAGGCTTGGCAAGCCGCTTTGGGTAAACACCGCCATAGCCACCAGAAGACCTTTTTAGGGTCTGTTTCCTGCTTTAGCCAATTAGGAAATAGCTGTTGCTCTTTAGCCCTAATGTGTTCGGTACGCTTGGCAGCCTGAATTAACGCTTGATGCTCAGACTCTGGTAACTTCCAGGCTGGAATCTTGGCTCCAGAGAGTAGATGACGAATTTCTAGCCCGTTTTCTCCGTAGTCTATGGAACTGTTGATGCTACCAATGGCAGAGCGATCGCTGGCAGAAGTAATCAAATCTGAGTCTGCAATCCATTTGAAGATGGTTTTGCCACTTTTCTTAGGGGAAATCTTATCCTGATCAGTTGAGTTTTCCTCCTGATCCTTTTTCAAGGCGTTTAGCCAAGAAGCCATTACCTCTAATTCCTGCCAATCCCCTTCTCCACCCCGTCCTGCATTACCATATAACGCTTTAAGGGCAGGGTCATGCAGTAATCCCCAGATTTTGGCTTGCCAGAAGTTCTCAGGCACAATCACTTCTCCCTTACAATGCCAGATGGAATTGTTTCCGTTCAACTATAACCAGACTGCCCAGTTTTCACGAAGCAGTTACCAATATTTCATCAAGATTTTTTCTACTTTTTATAGATACCACCACAGGCTGTTTCTGGGGCATTCTATAGGTATCTGATTAAATATCGTCTTTTTGTTGACATTCGATGCCAAAACCGCCTAGCCCTCACCCCTACGCTGAACTATCTGCATTTGAACGGCTTCTGGTACTTTTGGCCACCCTGATTCGCTATCCAGGGGTGGGAGGGTTTGCTTACGATGAGGCTGCGGAACAAACCCATGATGCCCTGCTGGAGATGCAACACTACCTGCAAAAGGTAGCAAATGAGTTGGGCCTAGCGTTGCCCCAATACTCGACCCATACCCTGCGTAAAGATCTGGTGACATTGCGCCGCTATGGAGTACTCAACCAGCGGATGTATCGCTGGGGCTATTATCTGGGAACAGGAGTGATGAACCTTGAAGAATTACGGGTTATTTTTCAGGCTGCTCAGTCACAGGCGCAGACGCAGGGAGATCCTCAAACCCGGCAGGTCTGCCGCCGGTTGGAGAAGCGGCTACGGGGACTAGACCTGGAATTGCAAGGACGGTTGTTTTATCCGGTGCGATCGCACCTCAATCGCACAATTGTTTACTCTGATCCAGAGGAAATGATGGCTAAGGGACAGTACCGACACACGCTGTTTCACTGCATTGGGGAAGTTGAGACGGCAATTGTGCAAGGGCAACCGATACAACTGCACCGACTGGCCGACCCCTTTGGTACGGCGGGTGTCGGGAGAATTCAAGTCTACCCACTCCAACTGCTCTACTCAGAATCCGCCTGGTATCTGCTGTTTGAGCATTTATCCAATCAACACCTCGAAATTGAACGGGTCGATCGCTTTGGTGAGAAGATTCAAAGACTTGAGGACAACCGACGAGAAATTACCCTACAGCATCAACGATTACAGGTAGCACAAAAGCTGTTGCAGCGAGGCTGGGGGCTATATTTAGGAACACCGCAACAGCAGCAGCTAGAACTGACTGGCCAGGGAAAATTGGTTGAGGTCAAGGTGCGCTTTTTTGAGCCAGTGGATGCCTTTATTTTGGAGGGCGATCGCCGTCACCCCAACCAAAAGCTCCACAAAGGCCAACACAAGGGCACACGCTTTGTTGATTTTAGGGTGCGTTTACCAGAGCGATCGCTCAATGAATTCAGCCGCTGGGTGCATCGCTTTGCGCATGCGGCAAAAGTGCTTGCTCCGGCCGAACTGGTTGCCAAACATCGCGAGGATGCCAGGAAGTTAGAACAGCTTTATCGTTGAAATTGTCCTTATTGCCCATTTAACAAGCGCCCGATCTCCTCTTCCCAACTATCAACTTTCCCAACACTTCATCTTTCCTGAAAGTCCCAATGGTATGATCCCATCTAACGCTAGGGGTGCCCTGTCGATTTTGGATTGACTTTTGGATTTTGGATTGAGACTGGTTTCGGTTCTGGACTTAGACAAGATTTAATTCAAAATGCAAAAGTCAAAATGCAAAATTTCTCAGGGCTGAGATCACACCCTTAGAACCTGAGACCGGGTCATACCGGCGGAGGGAAGCTGTTTATCAGAGGAACTACCATATGCGTACAGAGTGGATTGCCAAGCGTCGTGGGCAGGCGAATGTGTCTCAGATGCACTATGCCCGTCAAGGCATGATCACAGAAGAGATGCACTACGTTGCTCAACGGGAAAATTTGCCTGCTGAGTTAATTCGCGAGGAAGTGGCACGGGGACGGATGATTATTCCGGCGAATATCAATCACCCCAATCTGGAGCCGATGTGTATTGGGATTGCCTCCAAGTGCAAGGTAAATGCCAATATTGGCGCATCTCCCAATTCTTCTAACCTGCAGGAAGAGGTGGATAAGCTGCGACTGGCCGTGAAGTATGGGGCCGATACGGTGATGGACTTATCGACCGGAGGCGGCAACCTGGATGAGATTCGCACGGCAATTATTCAAGCTTCGCCTGTACCGATCGGCACCGTTCCCGTATATCAGGCCCTGGAAAGTGTGCATGGCAATATCGAAAAGCTGACCCCAGATGACTTCTTGCATGTGATTGAAAAACATGCCCAGCAAGGGGTCGATTACATGACTATCCATGCCGGGATTTTGATGGAACATTTGCCGCTGGTGAGAAATCGGATTACGGGCATTGTCTCTCGTGGTGGCGGCATTCTGGCTCGCTGGATGCTGGCTCATCACAAACAAAATCCCCTTTACACCCACTTCCGAGACATTATCGAAATTTTCAAGAAGTACGATGTCTCCTTCAGTCTGGGGGATTCTCTGCGTCCGGGTTGCACCCACGATGCCTCGGATGAAGCTCAGTTAGCGGAACTGAAGACCTTGGGACAACTGACTCGTAAAGCCTGGGAACATGATGTGCAGGTGATGGTCGAAGGCCCAGGTCACGTCCCAATGGATCAAATTGAATTCAACGTCCGGAAACAGATGAAAGAGTGTTCGGAAGCACCTTTCTATGTACTGGGGCCACTGGTGACGGATATTGCTCCTGGCTATGACCACATTACCAGTGCGATCGGGGCAGCGATGGCCGGATGGTACGGGACAGCGATGCTTTGCTACGTCACGCCGAAGGAACACCTGGGATTGCCCAATGCAGAAGACGTGCGAAATGGCTTGATTGCTTACAAGATTGCGGCTCATGCGGCAGATATTGCCCGTCATCGTCCGGGTGCCCGCGATCGCGATGATGAACTCTCCAAGGCACGCTACAACTTTGACTGGAATCGGCAGTTCGAGTTGGCGCTGGATCCTGATCGGGCACGGGAATACCATGACGAAACTCTACCCGCCGATATCTATAAAACGGCTGAATTCTGCTCCATGTGTGGGCCAAAGTTCTGTCCCATGCAAACCAAAGTCGATGCGGATGCCTTAACAGAACTGGAGAAGTTCCTGGCCAGGGAGTCGGCAACTCAGGAAAGCGCTCCCATCGTGTAGATATATAGACCAGGGACGTCTCTACGTCCCTGGTCTATTGGATGTGTGCGATCGCAGTGCAGTAAAACCGAAGTTTTGCGAGAATTGTAGCGAGGGTTAGGGCATCAAATCCAGCGATGTGGTGATTGCGATGGAGTAAGGGTTAGCGACAGCGATCGCACACATCCAATACCGTGACCTCATAAGCGAAGCGGCAGTTCTAAACTTGGATAAGGTTCAAACAAAATGAGGACATCATGGCAGTTATCGAACGAGTTCCCAACGTAGTATTCAAAACCCGTGTACGAGACGAATCCATCTCTGGGCCAAATCCCTTCCGTTGGCAAGATCGCACCACTCAAGAGATCTTTGGTGGCAAGCGGGTTGTCCTGTTCGCATTGCCAGGAGCCTTTACCCCTACCTGTTCTTCAACTCACCTGCCCCGCTACGAAGAACTGTATGACGAAATTAAAGCCCAGGGCGTGGATGAAATTATTTGTCTTTCCGTAAATGATGCCTTCGTCATGTTCCAGTGGGGCAAACAGTTAGGTGCTCAGCGAGTGTTCCTTTTGCCCGATGGTAACGGGGAATTCACCCGCAAGATGGGGATGCTAGTAGACAAATCTAATCTGGGCTTTGGCATGCGTTCCTGGCGGTATTCGATGGTTGTGGATGACTGCAAGATTGAAAAAATCTTCATTGAACCCGCTGATGAGTTCGACAACTGTCCCGTTGACCCGTTTGAAGTCTCTGATGCAGACACCATGCTGGCCTATTTGAAGAGTGTGAAGAAGCCCCAAACTGCTGGCGTAGCATAGGAAAAGAAATAGGGGGTTGGAGATTGGAGACTAAACTGGATAATCGAATAGTATCTTACGGCCTAATCTTCAACTCCTAATCCCCAATCCCCTGACTCACCGGGCACTTCATTTAAGATACTTGAGGGACTCATGACCTACGATTTTGACCTGTTTGTAATTGGTGCTGGCTCTGGTGGAATTGCTACGGCTCGACGGGCTGCAGAATATGGGGCCAGAGTGGGAATTGCGGAGAACGATCGCCTGGGAGGAACTTGTGTCAATCGGGGATGTGTGCCCAAGAAATTGATGGTTTATGCCTCTCGTTTCCCTAATTTCTTTGAGGAAGCACGAGGCTACGGTTGGAGCGAGGTCAAGAGTGCGCTGAATTGGGAAGCGATGATTACGGCGGTGAATAAGGAAGTCGATCGCCTGAATAAAATTTATCAGCGAATGCTGGATAACTCTAAGGTAGAGGTGTTTCGCAGCCATGCTCGCTTTATCGATCCCCACACGATTGAGGTGGGAGACAAGACGGTGACTGCAGATAAAGTTCTGATTGCGGTGGGAGGGAAACCATTTTTACCCAACATTCTAGGCATTGAACACGCCATTACCTCCAATGAGATGTTTCACCTGAAAGAGCAACCGAAACGCATCGTAATCATTGGTGGTGGTTATATTGGTTGTGAATTTGCATGCATCATGAATGGACTGGGTACAGAGGTGACTCAGGTAATTCGGGGAGACAAAATCTTACGTGGATTTGATGATGATCTGAGAACAGAGATTCAAGCAGGAATGGTGCATCATGGCATTCGCTTACTCAACAACTCGAGACTGATTGCGATTGAGAAATCCCCGGAAGGAGTCGTTGTTTCAGTTGGAACAGGGGATTCCGCAGAAACGGTGATTTCTGATGTGGTGAGCTTGGCAGCGGTAGGCCGCAAGCCGAATATTCAAAATTTGGGTTTGGAGAATACCGGGGTACAGTTGCATGATGGGGCGATCGTGGTTGATCAGTACAGCCAGACTGCAGAAGCAAATATTTATGCAGTGGGAGATTGCACAGATACGATTCAGTTGACTCCCGTGGCGATTAACGAGGGCCGCGCGTTTGCTGATACGGTATTTGGAGGCAAATCTCGGGTGATGAGTTATGATAATGTGCCTTCAGCAATTTTCACAACTCCAGAAGCCGCTACTGTGGGATTGACTGAAGCAGAAGCCAGAGAACAGTACGGGGAGGCGGTGAAGGTATTTTACACTCGCTTTCGGCCCATGTATTACACCCTGGCGGGCAAGGAAGAGAAAACGATGATGAAGTTGTTGGTGGATGGTAATACTGACAAAGTGATTGGAGCGCACATGGTCGGCGATCATGCATCAGAAATTATTCAGGGGGTTGCGATCGCGCTGAAAGCTGGTGCCACCAAAGCCGATTTCGATTCCACAGTGGGAATCCACCCCACTGCTGCTGAAGAGTTCGTCACATTGCGGTTTCCCAGAAGTTAGAATAGCGAACACACAGACAATATTTCATTGTAGAGCCGTTTTACCGGAACAGCCCTACAAATGATGAATTCACATCTCATCCCTGAGTCTTTTTCAGCGTTTCCCGATTGATGTAGCCCCATTTGTCTGCCACCTGTACTCTGGCTAATCCCTCAGAAAAGGGGCCTGCATTATCAAATTTCGTGGCTACCACAGATTGACCAGCAGGATTAATGTAACCCCATTTGCCATTCATTTGCACTGCCGCCAGTCCTTCTGAAAAATCAGCGACGTAATCAAATTGGGAATGAATGACGACTTTTTCAGTAGTATTGATATAACCCCATTCGCCATTAATCTGCACAGCAACCAATCCTTGAGCAAAATCAGATGCAAAATCAAAGCGGGGAGGAATTACCAGGCTTCCCTGACG
>NZ_JBRAGO010000016.1:0-55350 GCF_052746595.1 Leptodesmis sp. | reverse complement strand
TGTGAACGGGGAATCTCCTGCTATACGCGAAGCGTTAGCGGGATGAGCGTCAATGCTGTTTCCCCAGGCGGCTCTAGAGTTACGCGATCGTGGGCTGCTCTACTACCGCCTCAATCGAATTACCGAAGCCCGTCAAGATTTTGAGGATTATCTGACGCAATTTCCGACTGCCGAAGATGCACCCGCTATCCAGCAATTACTCGATAGTTTAGGGGAGAATTGAAGAATCAGGAATTTTGGATTGTAGATTTTGGATTGGTGATAGTAAAAGTAATCTGCACAAGTTATTCCACCGACTCCCCCACCTCTCCCTATTCTTTGTTCCCTACTTCTCTTGCCGCCGTGTCTCAACCCGAAGCCCTTCGCCATCTCCTGAATGCTGTTGCAGAGGGAAAACTATCTCCCGATGTAGCGCTGGATAAACTGAAGTATTTGACCTATGAACCTGTAGATGACTTTGCCCGGATTGACCATCACCGCACATTACGTACCGGGTTTCCAGAAGTGATCTGGGGACCGGGGAAAACTCCAGAGCAAATTGCCCGAATCATGGAAGTGATGCGGCGTAATACCCCTGTAGTTATGGCGACCCGCATTGAACTCCAGGTGTATGAGCAGTTGCAAGACATGGTGCCAGGATTACACTACTATGAACTGGCTCGAATTTGTGCCGTGCAAGGACGGAATGAAACGCCCTACCCCTATCCGACTGGAGTAACGAATCCTGGTTTAATTGGCGTGCTGTCAGCAGGAACCGCCGATTTACCGATCGCAGAAGAAGCCGCCGTCACCGCTGAACTATGCGGATTTCAGGTGAAACGTCTATGGGATGTAGGCGTAGCAGGTATTCATCGCCTGTTGAGCCATCGGGAAGCGATCGCTGAAGCCGATGTTTTGATTGTGGCCGCTGGCATGGAAGGCGCGTTACCCAGTGTTGTTGCCGGACTCGCTAACTGCCCCGTAATTGCTGTCCCTACCAGTATCGGCTATGGAGCTAGCTTTAATGGACTGGCAGCTTTGCTGTCCATGCTCAACTCCTGCGCTGCCGGAGTAGGAGTTGTCAACATCGACAATGGTTTTGGCGCGGCCATCCTGGCTGGACAGATTTTGAGAACTGCCAGACGGTTGAGGGAGTAGCTTAGGGAGTAGTTTTAAGTTATGAGTTTTAAGTTTTAAGTTCAAAATTCAAACCTTATAACTCAAAACTGTTATTCGACCCATCGGACTTCAACAAAGTGAGCCGGATGACCTTGTGGATCGCGAATGGAACTGATATTGGCGATCGCGAGATTAAAGGGAATGGCAGTGGTAATGTAGCGCTGTGCCCATAGGCCCAATTCTGGAGTGAGATAGGCAGCAGTCAGGGCAGCGGCTCCCATCCCCAGGACTTGCTCGATCGGGCCACGGGGCAGTAAGAAAGCGGCTCCCAGGGTCAGAGAGGTGGTCAAGACCATGCCAACTGAAAGATTTGTGCCACAGCGAGGATGAACCGCCAATTCCCATTCACCGGAGGTCAACCGTCGTAATGCGGTTTGTACAGCTTGACTCAAATCCTCTGGATCAACCTCTCCATACAGGTAAAATCCCCGTTCTGTAGACATCCCACCCAGCAGTTCATCGTCGGCAGGAGGGGAGTTGGTTGCCCCAAACCAGGACATGGGAAAATTGCGAGGCGATCTCGTTAGATTGCTCAATACCCAGACTGTTGCGTGTTCCAGGGCATGAACCTGACGCACCATAAGGATTTCCTTCAACCCTGGCACAAAGCCAAACTGGCGGATCAATTCGCTATCCTGGCTAGAAAAACTCGGCGCAGGCGATCGTGGAAACAGTATATCTAAGATTTCTGTTTCCCAAAACCCTTGATTTGGTTGACTGGAAGCCGAGTACGTCATAATCTTATTGCTCCGATAACAGACGCAACACTTGAATGTTAATCACTCTAGCGTTTGTTAGGGAACAGCCGCGATCGATTGTTGCAATTTGTTGTCAAACCTCAATCTCTGGCCCCTACCTCTGTTGAGGCACTGTACACGTCCTATTCTTGTAATCACACTGTTGGATGGCCTGCTCCTGCCAACTTAAAGGGATCTCCAGTAAATCCCGCGTGCCAGTAATGCCCTGACCAATAAACAACACTAGAGCAACACAATTTAGGACTACATGCACTGTGCGCCAACGATTTCTTCGGTCTTGATAAATGTCTTGAATAATCGCCAGAGAGAAAATCATCAATAACGTCACTGTAACTCCCAAGTAGAAATGGGAGAGAAACCTTTCTTCATCCCGACGATAAATTCCGTCCTGAAAACTAAGAACCACCAGAGCCGCTCCAGTAAGGGTGGCAAAAATCCCACGCCAGAGTGGTACCTCTGCCCGGTATAAACAGATCAGGGAGCCGATGGTCACAACGTACATCAGCAGGATTAACCCAAATTTAGTCGGTTCACTGCTCCACAGTTGATCCCCAATAATTTTGCTGAACATGGGGCGCGTAATTCCCAGCAGTTCCACAATGATCACAGAAACTGCTAGCACTCGACCCAGCTTGAGATGTTCTTGCCCCACCAGAGGGGAAATGTTGCTCTTACTGGTTGTGCCTGCTTGTAAGCGTCGCTGGCGAGTCTGCCAGGCCATAAACACTGTGATGCCAAGGATCGGAAATACAACCGTCACTGCAAGCACAGGATGGATCAGCCGCAGAACATCTTCAAAACCCAGATACATAAAGCCTCGTTGATAGTTCAGTAAGGGTGTTTGAGTCAGGACAGCCTGGGAAATCCACACACCTGAGTTGTAGAGTAGCAGGTGATTATGAAAACATATATTCTTTTGTAAGAGTTTAGAGGCTGTTTGAAAGCCTTGCAATCCCTGCTCTTCTTGATACGGCGTTTAAGTCATGTTGGATCTTCAATTTCCCATTGAATTGGAGCATCAGAATATGTATGGAGTCAATTTTCATCGCTTTCAGGCTTTTACTCCTCTTCCTTGTCTAACTGAGGAAATAGCTCAAAGATTTTGGTGATCAGCATGTAAAGTTCATCCAAAATTTCCTCCGCTCCCCCTTCATCCACCTCAGTTAAGAGTTGCTCGACTGCAGTAATTAAGTGAACCAGGCGATCGGATTGTTGACGGTCAAGTGAAGCCATAATCAGCACGAGTTTTTGATGATTTTCCGCAGGTTATTGTAGTGCTTGACAAGCACCGATCGGGAAAAGTGTAGGATGGACACAAGGCATCGCTATGCCCATTAACCTTAAATCATCAGGGTCGTTTGTATGCGTGCAATGGTGCTAAAGGCTGCCGGTCAACCGCTACAACTGACTGAGTTACCTGTTCCCACTCCTGCTTCTGCTCAGGTATTGATTCAGGTGCAAACCTGTGGTATCTGTCGCACTGACTTGCATGTGGTAGATGGAGAACTAGCTCATCCCAAACTGCCGCTGATTCCAGGCCATCAAATTGTCGGCACAGTTGTTGGTAAGGGAGATCAGGTCGAACGATTTCAGATTGGCGATCGGGTGGGTGTTCCCTGGCTGGGCCATACCTGTCATCACTGTCGCTATTGTTTGACAGGACGGGAAAATTTGTGCGATTGGGCGCAGTTCACGGGTTATCAACTGGATGGCGGCTATGCAGAATACACCGTTGCCGAAGAGTCTTTTTGCTTTCCCATTCCTTCTGGCTACCCTGACCTGCAAGCCGCTCCCCTTCTTTGTGCCGGATTAATTGGCTACCGCTCCCTGACCATGACAGGGGATGCCGAACGGTTGGGATTGTATGGCTTTGGGGCGGCGGCCCATATCATCATTCAAGTTGCTCGCTATCAGGGCCGGAAAGTGTTCGCTTTCACCCGTGCTGGAGATAGTCAAAGTCAGCAGTTTGCCCGTGAATTGGGAGCGGTTTGGGCTGGCAGTTCCGATGAACTTCCACCGGAACTGCTGGATGCTGCGATTATTTTTGCTCCTGTTGGTGCTCTCGTCCCAGCCGCCCTCAAAGCTATTGCTAAGGGAGGCGTGGTGGTCTGTGCCGGAATTCACATGAGTGATATTCCGTCTTTTTCCTATGACCTGTTGTGGGAGGAGCGATCGCTCCGTTCAGTAGCCAACCTGACCCGACGAGATGGTGAAGAGTTTTTAGCCCTGGCTCCCAAAATTCCAGTTCATACTCAGGTACAGGCTTTTCCCCTGGAGGAAGCGAATACCGCCCTGAATGCTCTCCGTAGCGGCCAAATTCAAGGTGCTGCGGCCTTAGTTATGGAGCGCTGATGAATAAAAGTCGGAGGTCTACTCGTGACTACACTCACCAAGTCTGCTGACGCAGACTCAATACAATCAAAGTTTTCAGTAACCTGCGTCGGCAGGTTTTCTCGGTATAGCCGCAACTTCAGTCACCAGGGTGATAAACAAGATGGGCTTCTATCGTTATTGTTCATTATGCTCTATGGCGATCGTTACGCTCTGTTGCGAAAATATTACACTCTATTTCAATTGGCTGGATCTGGCTCCGTGGGCGGCAGTTCTGTAAAACGTCCATGATAGGATGCATTCTCGTAGCTTCTAGAGACTTTAGGAGAAACGCCTTGGCACTACGGGTTGCTGTTGTAGGTGGAGGCCCCGCTGGTTCTTCCGCCGCCGAAGTTTTGGCAAAAGCTGGTATTGAAACCTATTTAATCGAACGCAAGTTAGACAACGTGAAACCCTGCGGTGGTGCCATTCCGCTGTGCATGGTAGGCGAGTTCGAACTGCCTCCAGAAATCATCGATCGCCGGGTTCGCAAGATGAAGATGATTTCGCCGTCTAATATTGAAGTCAATATTGGCAGCACCTTAAAGGATGACGAATATATCGGGATGTGTCGTCGGGAAATCCTGGATGGCTTCCTGCGGACTCGTGCCGAAAAACTGGGAGCTAAAGTCATCAATGGCACCCTGCATAAACTGGAAATTCCCGATAACGACACCGATCCTTACATCCTGCACTACGCAGATCACTCCAACGGCACGTTGGAAGGGGAAAACAAAACCCTGAAAGTGGATCTGGTGATCGGTGCGGATGGCGCTAACTCTCGTGTGGCGAAAGCGATCGATGCGGGCGATTACAACTACGCGATCGCCTTCCAGGAGCGGATTCGTATCCCCGATGACAAGATGGCCTATTACGAGGATCTGGCCGAGATGTATGTGGGAGATGATGTGTCCCCCGACTTCTACGCCTGGGTCTTCCCCAAATACGATCACGTTGCGGTCGGTACAGGCACCATGAAGCCCAACCAGGCCCGGATCAAAGAACTACAACGGGGCATCCGGGAACGTGCAGCCGCCAAACTGCGGGGCGGTAAGATTATCCGCGTGGAAGCACACCCCATTCCCGAACATCCCAGACCTCGTCGGGTTGTAGGGCGGGTTGCTTTGGTTGGTGATGCCGCCGGAACCGTCACCAAGTCGTCGGGAGAAGGGATTTACTTTGCCGCCAAGTCGGGCCGGATGTGTGCTGAGGCGATCGTTGAATTCTCCAACAAAGGAGAACGAATTCCCATGGAGCAAGACCTGAAGGTTTACATCAAGCGGTGGGATAAGCAGTACGGCATGACCTACCTGGTACTGGATCTGTTGCAGCGGGTCTTCTATCGCTCCGATGCGACTCGTGAAGCCTTCGTCGAAATGTGTTCGGACATTGATGTACAAAAACTGACTTTCGATAGCTATTTGTACAAGACAGTGGTACCAGCCAATCCCCTGGTGCAACTAAAAATCACCGCTAAAACCATTGGTAGCCTGCTTCGCGGCAACGCATTGGCCCCTTAAAGGTATTCGGGTTTAGAGATTTACCGACTTCTAAACCTAAATATTTCAACTTTTACTCCTCACCTGAGTCATTCCTACTAGCCAGCACGGGAAATTTTCCAAGTGCTGGTTTTTTCTTGATGCCTATTAAAATCACGTTGATGAGTGAGCAGGATCATCTGGCCTCATTTGGAATGGTGGCCACTACCTTTGATGATCTCTTTACGAGGGAAGTTTTGAAAGGATTGATAAAGTCCTGCGGTGCTGTGCCTCGGCTCAAACTCCAATACTCATCAAAGGTGCCCCCTTATGACAGCCCCCTATTGCAGCCTATCTCCTATTAGATCTCAGAACGTCTTTACCTCACGCACGATCTCGCCCACTGCCCAACCCACTGCTCAACGCTGGTCTCCCTCGGCTAAAGCCGCCACCCAAATGCAACGCTATAACGAGTTGATTGAACGTCTGGTGCGTTACCTGATGCAGGAAGGCTACAACTTCATGGAAGCGAAGGATGAAGTCTTGACTGTAGGCCGCTTAGATCCCCACACTACCGCCCGCGATTTTGATCAACTTGATCCCATGACTGATCGCGAAGCCTTACTGGGATTCAAAGCCTACAATGCGATCGTTCGTCTGCAACGGCGGTATGCGAAGTTGATCGATAAATATCCTGAGGGATAGGGATCGGGGATTGGAGATCAGGGATCGGGGTTGAGATGTGCTACTTTCTACCACTCACTCCTCCACCCACCCACTCCTCCACTCCTCCACTCCTCCACCCCCTCACTCCCCTATCTCCCTCACCTGCTTTACTCTCTCAAAACTCTGGCTCATCCTTCAGGCTTTCAATTAGCAGATCCATCTGTCGTTGTCGCTCAGCCAGAAAGGTTTCGCATTCTTGCAGGCTCTTGACTGCTGCGGCAAACTCATCGAATACTTCAGCCAGCTCCAGCTCTCCAGATTCAATCCGGGAAATGGTTGCTTCTATCCTTTGCACCGTTTGCTCATAGTTCCAGTCCTCCCGCTGTACACCAGAAGTGGGAGAAGTCAGGGAACCGTCTTTTGAGTTGGGTGGATTACCTCTGTTGTCTACAGAGTTATGCACATCGTTCACAGGTTGATTTGGACAAGAGTAATATCGCCAGTATATTTTTACCCAGCATTCTTACTCAAAGATCTCATGATCTATTTAGAAGCTTGAGGCTGTTCAGCCAAAATTTCTGTAACTGTAACCTTAACTTGACCCTGGCCTAGTTGCACCTGGAGTTCTTCACCCAGAGATAAAGTTTCCGTAGAGCGGGCGATCGCCCCATTGCTCTGCCGCACTACCGCGTATCCCCGTTTCAACACCGCTTTGGGATCCAGGGTGGCTAATTTTTGCTGCAGCAGTTGGCAATGTTGTTTCGCTTGCTGCAACTGCTGGGTACTGTGTTGAATCAATCGTCGCTGCATCCAGCCCAGAAGTTGTGTTTCCTGATGCGGTTTGCGATCGAGTTGCAACTGCTGCAGGCGGATTCGCAGTCGTTGCAGCCGATCGTGGGCCACTTCCAGTCGATATTGCATGGCATCGTTGAGAGCCAGCATTCGTTCTCGATGTTCGGCATACAGGTCAGCGAGTTGGGGAACGGCTTGTTCGGCGGCAGCGGTGGGGGTATGGGCACAAAAATCGGCAGCCAGATCAGCCAGCGACTCATCTCGTTGGTGGCCAATTCCCGCTATAACGGGGATAGGGCATTCAACAATTGCCCTGACCACTCGTTCGTCATTAAAACAGGCCATATCCTCGATCGCTCCACCACCGCGTGATAGAATTAGTACATCTGCTCTGCCATCTCGGATGACTCGTGCGATCGCTCGGACGATGGCATTGGGAGCCTGATCACCCTGAACCAGTGCCGGAGAAAAGAGCACATGCAAGCCAGGATAGCGTCGTCGTAGCGTCCGTTGAATATCTCCCCAGGCAGCGGCTTGCGGGGAGGTGACCACTGCCACAACCCATGGATGGGTGGGTAACGGACGTTTTCGTTGAGGATCAAACAAGCCCTCAGCTTCTAACCGATGGCGCAGTTGACGGTATCGCAGTGCCCGTAAGCCCTCTCCTCCCGGTAACACCTGCCAGACAATCAACTGGTACTGTCCCCGTTGAGGGTGCACATGGATCCGACCCAGGATAATCAATTGCTCTCCCTGGGTTGGCAGAGTGGCCAGGCGATCGATTTGGTGATTCCAGACCACGCAGTTAATGGCCGCCTTTTCGTCTGGATCCTGCAGGGTAAAAAACAGGCCACTGCGATACCGCGTAGCACTGGACACTTCCCCTGTCACCCAGATCTGCTGCAGTTGGCCATCTTGTTCCAACAAGACCTGGATGTAAGCTGTTAAACCTGCTACAGACAGGGCTGTATCTGGAACCAGGAGGTTATGAAAATAGGATGTCATACTTGATTAGCAGCAGCAGCAACTGTTTATAGATTAACCAGACTTCTCCAAAACCGAGGTAAACAACTAAAATTCCTCTAAACCAAGTCCAGCTAGAGAACTGAAGTCTGCCTATAGGAAAAACTAAAAACTACAGTTCTGGACTTGGACAAGGTTCAAACCCCCTACCCACTCGGTTTTCCCACATCCATTCATACTCTTGCGTTGAGGCGCTCATGGCTACTAAAACTGATAATTCCTCCGATAAGCAAAAGGCTCTGAACCTGGTTGTGACGCAGATTGAGCGCAACTTCGGTAAAGGTAGCATTATGCGCCTGGGAGATGCCACCCGCATGAAAGTTGAAACCATTCCGACTGGCGCATTGACTCTAGATTTGGCGTTGGGCGGGGGGTTACCCAAAGGACGGGTGATTGAAATTTATGGCCCGGAAAGCTCGGGTAAAACAACTCTAGCTCTCCATGCGGTTGCAGAAGTGCAGCGAAATGGTGGGATTGCCGCCTTTGTAGATGCGGAGCATGCGCTGGATCCTACCTATGCTGCAGCTCTGGGGGTTGATATTGATAACCTGCTGGTGTCTCAGCCTGATACGGGAGAAGCCGCGCTAGAAATTGTCGATCAACTGGTGCGATCGTCGGCGATCGACATCATTGTTATAGACTCCGTGGCCGCTTTGGTACCCCGTGCGGAAATTGAAGGCGAAATGGGGGATGCTCACGTGGGCTTACAGGCTCGTTTGATGAGTCAGGCACTGCGAAAAATTACCGGCAATATGGGTAAGTCAGGCTGTACGGTGATTTTCCTCAACCAACTGCGGCAGAAGATCGGCGTGACCTATGGTAATCCTGAAACCACGACTGGGGGGCAGGCACTCAAGTTCTATGCCTCAGTGCGACTGGATATTCGCCGAATTCAAACTCTGAAGAAAGGCACGGAAGAATATGGCAACCGGGCCAAGGTGAAAGTGGCCAAGAATAAAGTTGCTCCCCCATTCCGGGTGGCTGAGTTCGACATTATTTTTGGCAAGGGCATCTCCAGTCTGGGCTGCTTAATCGACCTGGCAGAAGAAACAGGGGTGGTGGTTCGCAAGGGAGCCTGGTACAGCTATAACGGTGACAATATTGCTCAGGGACGGGACAATGCCATTAAATATATGGAGGAAAAGCCCGATTTTGCTAAGAAGGTAGATCAGGAAGTTCGCCAAAAACTGGAAATGGGGGCGGTCGTTTCAGCGAATTCAGTGGGCCATCCTGACGAAGATGAGGACGATGAAGATTACGAAGAAGAGTAAAAAAATCCGTTAGTCCTGAGAGGATGGGGGGGTGGGAGAATGAGAGTGGGAGAGGAACCCATCATCCCCTCATCACTCCTATTTACTTCTGCGTCAGACAAACCAACTTATCGGACAAACTTCAAGATGACTTCTGCGGTGGTTTGAGGTTGTTCCAAGTGGGGGACATGGCCACACTAACCGATCCAGACCAGATGGCTGTCTGCGATCGCCTGCTGAAATTTCTCGGCATCGGCGGTGCCTAAAATCTGGTCAGTATCTCCCCACAAAATCAGAGTGGGGTGCTTGATCTGAGAAATTTTGTTTGCCAGAAAGTTATAGCCACCGCTCTTCGTAAAGGCCACTAATGCCTGATTCCAGTTGGGATGTTGCAGGTGCAGGGCAGCACATAGTTGAGCATCTGGAGTGACAAAGCTGGGGTCATGATAAGCTTGCGGACTGACCTTGCGGCGTACGCTGGGACGACGCAGAAATTCCGTCGCTAAATATCCCAGAGGCGGAATCATCAATTTAGCGATGTCTGGGCCTTTGGCAAATCCAGCACTGTCAATCAGCACCAGATGTTGGACAGCCTGGGGATAGGTGAGGGCAAAATCGATCGCCACAGCCCCCCCATCGAAGCCCCAATCAGGATAACGGGTTCCCCAATCAAGGCTTTCCAGGTGTAGTAAAGGTGGGTCTTAATCGCTGCTGGAGTGAAGGGGATCTTCGGGGGACGATCGGTAAAGCCAAACCCCAGTAAATCGATGGCCCAGGTTGAGCAGTGCTCGGCTAACCGGGGTTGCAACCGCCGGAATTCCAACACAGAACTGTTATACCCATGTAACAGCAGTATGGGAGGATGGCCCGTTCCCTGGTGTACGTAAGTTGTGGCGATCGCTCCACTAGCCAGCGATGTTTGGATGGGTTGCCGTTGAATACTCTGAGCCAGTGCGATCGAGGCAGCTTCGCTAAGTAGGGCAGTATCGGCTGGTAGAAAATCGGGAAACACAAACTCTGACGTTAAGCTAATTGCACTCGTAAATTTTGTAATCCAAAATCCAAAATTCCAAATGATCCTGCCTCTCAGTCTAAAATATTACCTCTATCTCATTAGGGATGCCAGCCTGAAGGAGATGACCCGCTCAAGGCTTTAAGAATCCTACGAGAAACAATTGGAGAGGGAAATTTTAACTATACGGTTGGGTCTGGAGACGCATGGTAAGGGCGAAGAGTCTTGACCAAAACCTCGGAGGTTTAAGCCACTACGCTGATCACGATGCTTAATTTTGGTTACAACCTCCGAGATTTGCGTAAGTCCTATTCTTCCTTAATCCCCATTACCATTTGTAGGACAAAGGGAACGCCTCCCGCCTGATGGTATCTGTCAGCCCAGGCGCGGATCACCTCATCCAGTTCTTCCATGGCTTGGTTAATCCGTTCTGGAGGAATATCCAGTTCTTCCAGAATCCTCATCACCCTAGGTTTTCGGTTGGCCCAGTCATTCATCAGGCGGAAGTAGCGAGCCGTATCCTCCACCATGATGTAGGTGCGTTCTTCCTCAGCTTCAGGAGAGTAGGAAGCTCTCGTCAATGCGTAGAAAGGCATTCCCCAGGGAGAATCAATGCGAGTTACCGTACCGGAATAAAGCAAGCGTCGGCGAATGTGTTCTGATAATGCCTCACTTAGGGGCGTCCGGCGATCGCTGGGCAGGTCTTCTTGGGAGCGAGCGTGCAGAGACTCCACTAAATCCAAAAACTCGTAAGAGCTAATCACCTGAGCATCCGGTAGGTTTCCCTGGGGCAGCTTTTGCTCAATCTGCCGTTTTTCTTCACTGGTCAAACTGGTGGCGGCAATGCGCGATCGCCCGGGCTGCCAGGGAAACTGCTCCAGCCAGATGTAGGGAAATTGGATCAGATACCGGGGTTCCTGAGAACCCAGCATCTTCAATAACTTACCCTCTGTCAGGGCTTCCCGCACCTCTTCCACAATAGCCTTTACACGCTTTGGCTCAATGTGATGTAAATGCCCCGTCATTCGCAGGTTTTGATCCTGCTCCAGATAGGTCATATAAATGGCACATTTAGCCGCTGTTGCCGCTGCATCCAGAAAGGCTCCGTGACGATGCCCACTGGTTCGCATGGCACTGAAGGCAAGGTATAACATGATCTGATCCATCGCACTGGGACTGAGGCGTTTGATCAGATCGAGGTCGTTAGTCATTTCAATAAGGTTACCCATTTAGAACCATGATGCAAAGAAGATTCTTAGCGCTAATCCTCGCTGGCAATCCTTGTTTTACAGCGGATGAATCTATACACCTTGTCATAATCTAAACCTTGTCCAAGTCCAGAACCGTAGTTTCTCTGGTAAGAAAACTCCAGTCTTCTAGCTGGACTTGGTTTAGAACCATAGTTTCTCTTATCAAAAAACTCCAGTTCCCTAGTTAGACTTGGTTTAGTTAGGCAACACACAGAATATTGCAGCAACCCCTGATGGAAGAAAGGCTAAATCATCCAAAATATAGACGCGCCATCCTTCTCCAGGCCCAGAACCGTAGTTTCTCTGATAGGAAAACGACTGTTCTCTAGCTGGACTTGGTTTAGCTTTTAATTTCTATAGTATTGCCTAATTTACCCAGTTTTCCGCAATTCTCCTTGTAAAGTTGGCATTTTCAGGTTCATAAGAAGGGCAAGTAGTCCGACTCTCAGGCCAGCGATTGCTTTAGCCATTGAGACTCCAGACGACCACTGCCTCGATGTCTGGGCAGCCTTCTATTGCCTCTCACAATTACTTGATTAATAGAAGGAGCCTGGAGACTGGTCAAAGAAAGATGTTGCAGAGATAGGGGGGGTTCGTGGTTTGAAGAAACCGATACCGTAAGCAGTAAGCCAGAGACTAAGAGGGAAGTGAAAAGACGCATAAGGAAATGTCCGTATCAGATCGCTAATTCTTGATACGGAGCTTCCCTGGGTAGATCAGGATAACTTTACACAAGGAGCTAGTTGTTAAAGTTAAAAAAATTGGAGACGCGATCGCGCCCCCAAGTCAATGAATTATTCAATTTTTAGCCAACTAACGGCCTAGCGATCGACCGATCCCATAATCACGTCAATGCTACCCAGAATGGCTACAATATCGGCCACCTTCATGCCGCGTAACAGGTGGGGAAGGATCTGGAGATTATTGAAATCAGCAGGACGAACTTTGAAGCGCCAGGGGAAAACATTGTCATTGCCCATAATGAAAACGCCCAGTTCTCCCTTGCCACTTTCCAAACGGACGTAGTGTTCGCCAGCGGGAATTTTCCATGTGGGCGCAATCTTCTTACCAATGTACTGGTAATCAAAGCCATCCCATTCCGATTTGGGGCCAGCCGCCAACCGCTTTGCCTCCAGGTTTTCGTAAGGGCCGCCGGGCAACATCTTGCAGGCTTGGCGAACGATCTTCACGGATTCCCGCATCTCCCGCATCCGCACCAAGTATCGGGCAAAGGCATCGCCAGCCGTCTCCCACTGCACTTCCCAGTCGAAGTCATCGTAGCACTCGTAGTGATCCACCTTGCGCAGATCCCACTTTACTCCGGAGCCTCGCAACATCGGGCCAGACAACCCCCAGTTAATGGCATCTTCCCGGCTGATGGTGCCGATCCCCTCAACGCGACGACGGAAGATGGGATTATCCGTGACCAGCCTCTCATACTCGTCTATCTTGGGCATGAAGTAGTCGCAGAAGTCGAGACACTTATCCACCCAGCCATAGGGCAAGTCAGCGGCCACACCGCCAATGCGGAAGTAATTATTATTAACCATGCGGTACCCTGTAGCGGCTTCCCACAGGTCATAGATCATTTCCCGTTCCCGGAATTGATAGAAGAAGGGGGTTTGGGCACCCACGTCTGCCAGGAAGGGGCCAAACCACAACAGGTGATTGGCAATCCGGTTTAGTTCTAGCATGATGACGCGAATGTAGCTGGCGCGTTTAGGAACCTCGATTCCGGCTAATTTCTCAGGTGCATTAACGGTAATGGCTTCGTTGAACATGCCCGCAGCGTAGTCCCAGCGGCTTACGTAGGGGACGTACATAACGGGGGTACGGTTCTCAGCAATTTTTTCCATGCCGCGATGTAAATAGCCAATAACTGGCTCACAATCGATGACGTTCTCCCCATCCAAAGTTACGATCAATCTCAATACCCCATGCATTGAGGGATGGTGAGGCCCCATGTTGAGAATCATGGGTTCAGTTTTGGTTTCGATCATTACCATAGGTAAACGGTTCCCCTTGCGATCGCTTGAGCGGGTTAAATGATAGTAAACACCGACAGCCGTAGCCGGGACAGTGCTTTGCTTATATTACGTCTTCTTAAAATTATAGGGAGTAATCGCACTCCGCAGGACAACGGAATTCCAATGGATCATACGCACTCAAAAGCGCAACGATAAGTTAGGTTCAATATTTAGAACAATGATCAAGGGAGTGGGGAGTGGGGAGTGATGGGTGAATCAGTGGATGGGGGGATGCGAGGGGACGCAGAGGCGGTGAGGAGAATGGGGGGTTATAGAGATGTTTCGCTGGAGCGTCTCGATGGGGAATTGAGGATAAATGCAGAAATATTAAGGATGATTCGTGGATAGGGAGCAAGACAATCGGGAGCCGCCATTTGAATTCAGGCATATTCCGGTTCTGAGTCAGGATGTGGTGACAGGATTGGCCGTTAAAGCAGGGGGACACTACCTAGATGCCACTGTCGGTGGTGGAGGGCACAGTCGATTGATTCTAGAAACGGCACCAGCGGTGAAAATTACGGGACTGGATCAAGATGTCTGGGCGATCGCGGCGGCTCAGGAAACGCTGGCTCTTTTTGGCGATCGGGTGCGGCTCTACCAGACGAACTTTGCCAGCTTTGATCCAGGTGAATGTAGGTTTGACGGCATCCTGGCGGATTTAGGGGTGAGTTCGGCCCAGTTTGATACGTCAGAACGAGGTTTCAGCTTTCAGAAAACGGCCCCCCTGGACATGCGAATGGATCAACGGCAGGCATTGACGGCAGCCGATCTGGTCAATACCTGGGAAGAAACGAGACTGGCCAATCTCATCTATACCTATGGAGAAGAACGGCTCTCTCGCCAAATTGCCCGCCGGATTGTGGAACGCCGTCCTTTCACTACTACTACAGATTTAGCGGCAACTATTTTCCATGCTGTTCCCCGTTCCTATCGCTATGGGCGGATCCATCCAGCAACTCGTACCTTTCAAGCCCTTCGTATCGCCGTCAACCGGGAATTAGAGGTCTTAGAAGCCTTTCTCGCTCAGGCTCCTGAATGGTTGAAACCAGGGGGACGGTTGGCGGTAATTAGTTTTCACAGTCTAGAAGACCGGATCGTGAAGCATCGGTTGAAGGAATCGCCCCTGTTGCAAGTGATCACCAAAAAACCGATCGTAGCTGGGGAGCAAGAGGTGGAGAAGAATCCCAGAGCGCGATCGGCCAAACTGCGAATTGCCGAGCGAGTCGAGAGCTAACCCAAATCAATCCCCAGGAAGTGATCCAGGAAGCGGCTGCGCCAGATCGCTCGCAAAATGAAGCACCATTCCAGGGCGATTAGACCAATGAATAGATAGCCCAAGGGACTGAGGGGAGTAAGCTCAAAAAAATGGCGGAAAGGGGGCACAGCCACGATCATGAAGTAAATACCCAGAAGGATGAAAGCGACGATCGTATAGCGCCAATCACCACTCAACGGTTCGCCACCGACCCATTGCTTTGTTGGTGGTTTCAGAAATGGCAGCAGCAGCAGCTGCCCCATCACCAGGATTGTCACGAGAGCGCTACGGGGTTCACCATAATCCAGTTGGGATGGATCCATTGTTGGTGGGAGATCGAGGACGGCCACCACTAGATAAAACAGGTAAACTACCAGGGCGGTGAGCGTCAGGGTGAGGGTAGCGGGGATGACAAAGTGGAGCATCGATCGCACCATGCTACGACGGGGGATCGCTCCAGGTTTTGCCCAGATGGGAATAAACATGGCGGGAAAGCCCACGCCAATCAGCGCGACGATTGCACTGTGCTTGTTTTGTAATGGGAAACTATCAGTGACGATCGCGGTAGCAAAAATCAGCAGGGTAACACAAAAGGTTCTGACTAGAAATAGCTTCATCACATCCTGAATTCCGTTGCGAATGCGTTGCCCTTCTAGAAAGGTGTGCGGCAGTGCGCCAAAAGAATCTTTCAACAGTACGATATCGGCAACTCCACGAGTAGCTTTACTACCGCTCTCCATAGCGATCGCCAGATTCGCTTGTTTCAAAGACAGGACATCATTGACCCCGTCTCCCGTCATAGCTACATAACGGCCCTGCCGCCGCAAACTTCTCACCAGTTCTGCTTTTTGTTCCGGGGTAATGCGGCCAAATACGGTGCTACTTAAAGCGGTCTGGTCAAATTGGGCCTGATCCATCAGGGCCAACTCTTGTCCAGACACCACCGTAATTTCAGATCTCAGTCCAGCTTGTTTTGCTAGAGCTGCCACTGTTTTGGGATTGTCACCAGAAATAATTTTTAATTCAATACCTGCTTTGGCAAATCCGGCCAGGGTTTCGTGTGCTTCCGGGCGGAGTTGATCACTGAACCGTAAAATCCCCAATGGCTTCAAAGACTTGGGTAAGACAGGGGGAGCGTTTTCCTGACTGAGCGATCGTACTTCTGGACTGTAGGCAAACAACACCACTCGTAAGCCTTGGTGGGCACCTTCCTCAATGTAGTGCAGCATGTCAGGAGTCATGAACTCTGCGGAAAGAAGGACTTCAGGTGCGCCAAGAACGTAAGTGCCGGGGTTGGGGAGCGGGGATGATGGTGTACCCTGGTCTTTAGGCTGGGAGAGATCGTTGCTGAATTCATTGCCGAAGACGAGGGCACTCCATTTGCGAGCCGAGGAGAAGGGGACTTCGGCGAGGGGTTCGTAGATGATGCCAGGGCAGGCGTTGGAGAGAGCCTCACTGGTCTTGTTTCCGGCTTTGGTGCTGGCGGCATAGATGCCCAGGAGCGATCGCAGGTCGGCCTCGCTTATGCCGATCGGGTAGACTTCCTGGAGTTCAATCTGGTTCGTAGTTAAGGTGCCTGTCTTATCCAGACACAGCACTTCCACATTGCTGAGAGACTCTACGGCATTAGCCTGTTGAATCAGCACATTCTGACCAATCATCCGCACGGCTCCTAAGCCATAGGCCAGGGTAATAGCCAACAGTAAACCCGCTGGCACCAGGCCTGCAATCACCGCCGATCGCTGTACCACGTCATTTAAGGAGTAGGAGCGGCTGAGAAAGCTAATTCCCACCAGAATCCAAAGAAAGCAGGCAATCAATAGAAACACCCGGATCACCACGTTGATCTCTCGTTGTACCGGGGTTAGGATTTGCCGGAAGGCCCGTGCTCCACTCATAAGTTGGTAAGCCACCGTAGTTGTGCCCACCTGCTCAGCTTCGTAACAGGCCGTGCCACTGACGCAAAAGCTACCGGAGTAGACCGGATCGCCAGCCACTTTCGGGATCGAATCCGATTCTCCGGTTAATAGAGACTCATCCACTTCAATCCGACCGTCGCCCACGATCGAGCCATCTACCACAATTTGATCCCCAGGATGCAGCAGTAAGATGTCGCCTAAGACAATCTCGCTGGGGTCTACTTGCTGTTCCTCACCGTCCCGCAGCACTGTCGCTTTAGGTCGATACAAGAGGGCAATTTCATCGAGTTTCCGTTTGGCCCAAATTTCCTGATAAATATTAATGAGCACGCCGCCAAAAATGACGACTACCACCAGCACGGCATCACCAATCCGCCCTAATAGAAACATCACCAGGCTGATAGTAAAGAATGCCGCATTGATAAAAGTAAATAAATTTTCTTTAAAAATCAGACTATAGGGACGGCTACTCTGGAATGGGACATGATTTCCCTGGCCAGCAGTTCGTCGGGCTATGACTTCGCGATCGCTCAACCCCTTCAGAACTGGGGCTAAACCTTCATCCTTTTGACTCATTCACTTATCCTGCTACCGTCCTGGAAAAAGGCATTAAAACCAAGTTCAGCTAGAAAACAGAAATTTCCCTTAAAGGAATCTTTTCCATCAGAAAACTAATAGTTCTGGACTTAGACAAGGTTTATTTATGCCGCAGTAGTGCGATTTTAACTGTCTTCTGAGGACAACGATCGTGCTGACTATAATTAGTTTTTGGGCAGAAAATAGTAGCAAGTAGTCTTTTACGATTGCCACTTGCGGTAATTATGAAAATGGGCTTTGCTCTCTGCCTTTTGCTATTTCTTGCTGAGAGAGCAGCAGGATAATGAGAGAGGAAGAGGGGCAGTATCAATCAGACTGCCTGAGATGTTGATCTAAACCTTGTCCAAGTCCAGAACCGTAGTTTCTCTGATACGAAAACGACCGTTCTCTAGCTGGACTTGGTTTAGCATGAAAGTAAAGCAGGAGTAGGGTGATGGATGATTCAGCGTTTGTTTTGTTTATCGGGTTTGGGTTGCTATAGACGGTAATGGGAGTCGTGACAGTGATCGCGTTGCTCAAAGCCGATGGTCAACCCATCCGCTTTGGGAAATGGGGATTGCTGGTGGCGGTGCCGATCCTGATTCCTCTCATTTCGGCCCTGCTGTTTGCCGCTGTCTATCATCCATCCTCTGGGTTGTAGCTGAAAGGTAACGGCTTTTCAGGTTGCAGCTAGACCACCTGCTTAGACTGGAGTTCGTCTTTCAAATTAGCAGGAGCGATCGCTCCATACTCGGTAATAATGGCGGCAATCAGGTAGGCCGGAGTAACATCAAAGGCTGGGTTGTAAAATTCGGCTCCAACTGGGCACAGTCTTGTATCCCCGACCTGATAGACTTCATCAGAATTCCGTTCCTCAATCGGAATCTGGCTACCATCCGCGATCGCAAAATCGATTGTAGATAGGGGAGCCGCCACATAAAACGGAATGTTATGTGCTCTAGCGACCAGAGCCAGACTGTAAGTACCAATTTTGTTGGCAGCATCCCCATTGGCAGCAATGCGATCGGCCCCGACCACCACCAGATCAATCATGCCCAACTTCATGCAATGAGCCGCCATATTATCGGTAATCACCGTCACAGGAATGCCTTCCTGCACACATTCCCAAGCCGTTAGCTTGGCTCCCTGCAAGCGGGGACGGGTTTCATCTGCGTAAACTCGCTCTAAGCGTCCGGCAGTCCAGGCGGAACGAACGACTCCCAGGGCTGTACCATATCCGGCAGTCGCCAATGCACCAGCATTACAGTGAGTCAAGATCCGTAGTTTGCTGGGAGAATTTGGTAAGACACTCAGGCCGTAATCCCCTATTTGCTGACAGGTTTTGATATCCTCCGCGTTAATTTCCTGAGCCGTTTCTAGCAAGACCTGTTTGAGATGAGCTATCGGGCCGAGGGTCTGCTGGGCTACCTTGATCATGCGAGCGATCGCCCAGAACAAATTCACGGCTGTCGGACGGGTTGACCGCAGGCGTTCCGCAACCCTCTCTAGTTGGGCCAGAAACTCACCCCGATCCTCAGTCTTAATATCCCGTGCGCCCAAATACATGCCATAGGCCGCAGCCACCCCAATGGCTGGAGCACCCCGCACAATCATCGTCTCGATCGCCATTGCCATGTCTTCATAACGGCGAATCTCCACCATGTCATACTCATTAGGCAGGCGGGTTTGATCAATCAGCCGCACATGATCGATATGCCAGATGACGGGATAAACGGGATTTGCTGAGGACATAGGATTTGGTAATTAGGAACTAGGGCAATTATCTACGAAATCGCCTTGCTCCTGCTCGGCGATCGCGCGACAATGAAATGTAAAAGGATCTTTATATAACGATACGTTTCCTTAATATGACCATGGAGACAGCAGCAACTCTTCCCGCTGCTCAACAATCTCAAACCCATCAACCAGAACCACAGTTATCGGCTCTCAAGCACCAGCAGACTGACTATGACCTGGTGATTGTCGGAGGGGGAATCGTCGGCCTTACCCTCGCCTGTGCTTTACAAAATTCAGGTTTGCAGATCGCTCTGATTGAGGCCAAAGTGGAATCTGCCGCAGTGACTAGAGGTCAGGCGTACCACATCAACCTGCTGGCCAGTCGCATTTTTCAGGGAATTGGAGTCTGGGAGCAGATGCGTCCCGCGGTCAATCCCATTGAGCAAATTCACCTCTCTGACGCGAACCATCCCGGTATTGTGCGGTTCTTTTTGCATGACTTAAAAACGAATGCTCTGGGCTATGTGGCGGAACATCGGGTAGTCTTGCAGGCATTACAAAACCATCTCCAGCACTGCCCCAATGTGACTTACTGGTGTCCTGTAGAAGTCGTCACGACCGAGGTTCAAACCGATCGAGTGGAACTGGAATTAAACCAGGATGGAACGACCCGACGAATTCACTCGCGGTTACTGGTAGCGGCAGATGGGGCACGATCGCCGATTCGTCAACGAGCCGGAATCCCGACTTATGGTTGGCAGTACTGGCAGTCCTGTGTTGTGGCCTTTATCCAACCTGAAAAACCCCATAACAATATCGCCTACGAGCGCTTTCAAGCCGATGGCCCCTTTGCCATTTTGCCCCTTCCTGATAATCTCTGTCGGATTGTGTGGACGGCTCCGAAGGCGGAGGCAGAAGCAATTCTGGCTTTGAATGAAACCGATTTTTTGGCCAAGCTCAAACGGCGATATGGGGATCAAATGGGGAACCTGTCTCTTGTCGGACAGCGCTATCTATTTCCAGTGCAGTTGATGCAAAGCCGCCGTTATGTGCAGCCCCGGCTAGCTTTAATGGGAGATGCTGCCCACTGTTGTCATCCGGTGGGGGGGCAGGGAGTTAATCTGGGAATTCGAGATGCGGCAGCCTTGGCCCAAGTTCTGGTTACGGCTCATCAACAGGGGCAAGACATTGGAGAACTGGCCGTTTTGCAAGAGTATGGACGCTGGCGATCGCTGGAGAATTTGATCATTTTGGGCTTCACCGACTTCCTCAACCGCACCTTCTCCAACACCTTTCTGCCGCTGGTAGTGCTTCGTAGACTGGGATTATGGGGCTTGCGGCATATTCGTCCCCTCAAAATAACTGCCCTGAAACTAATGACGGGTTTAAGCGGTCGTACCCCTGATTTGGCTAAGGATTGAGGAGGGTAGAGAGAAGGTAAGAAAAATGAAGAAGGGGATGGGGGGATGGGATGATGAGACTATGGGAATCCATTATTACATCCTCTCACCCTCGCATCATTTATCCACCATTCACACTTGCTCAATCTAAAATCGCAAATCCAAAATCCAAAATTGCTTGCCTATGCGAACGATCGCTGAGATTAATGACAAGATTAGCCGCAAAGCCGCTACCGTCTGGACGGTTGAGGAATTAAAGGCGCGAGTAGCGGACGTTGGGATCGCGCAGGCGGCAAAGGAAGTTGATGTGATTACCACAGGCACATTCGAGCCGATGGAGTCTTCTGGCGCGATTATCAATTTGGGCCACACGGATCCACCGATCAAAATCCGCCAGTGCTGGATAGATGGGGTTCCTGCCTACTCCGGATTTGGAGCGGTTGATCTTTATCTAGGAGCAACGCAGGTGGGGGAATCGATGGATGGAGAAGAAGTTCGGGAACGGGGAGGCGGCCATGTAATTGCCGATTTGATAGCAGGCAAACCTGTTCACCTGAGAGCGATCGGCCAGGTGACAGACTGCTACCCTCGCGCCTCCTTTGAAACCACGATCACGAAGGACACGATTAATCAGTTTTATTTATTCAATCCGCGCAATGTCTACCAGAACTTTATTGTCGGTGTGAATGGGGGCGATCGGCCTCTTTTTACCTACCTTGGTCCCCTACAACCCCGTTTAGGCAACGCCGTTTACTCCAATCCTGGGGCTATCTCTCCTCTACTCAATGATCCTGATTTGCAGTTGATTGGGATTGGTACCCGCATTTTTCTGGGAGGCGGAATTGGGTACGTTTCCTGGGAAGGGACGCAACATTTTCCCTTACAAAAACGATTGCCTAACCGAACTCCCATTGGCCCCGCTGCGACGTTGGCCTTAATCGGAGATGCCAAGCAGATGGATCCACGCTGGGTGCGGGGATGCTATTTCAAAAACTATGGTCCCTCCCTGATGCTGGGTGTAGGAATTCCCCTACCTGTTTTGCAGGAAGAAGTTATAGCTCACTGTGCGGTTCGGGATCAGGATCTGGTCGCTCCCGTCGTTGATTTTTCAATTCCCCGTCGAGTTCGGCCTACGTTCGGCCTGGTTAGCTATGCCCAGCTTAAAGGGGGACGCATCGTCATTGATGGTAAGCCAGTCCGGGTGGCTCCTTTGGCCAGCATTTATTTATCTCGCCAGGTTGCCATGGAATTGAAACAGTGGATCGAGGCCGGAAAGTTTTACCTGAGTGAATTTGTTGGTGCGATTCCCAGCGATCGCACCTTCCTCCCGCAAGACGTTTGGGGTTCCCAAATTGAAATCAACTGAACCGCTGGAACATATCTACCAATCCAACAAGGTCAGGCTACTTCTTAGCCCTAGCCTTCCCCAGATGGCTCACTACGCTTAACAGGTTTAGCGGCTGCTTCACGGCGGCTCACTGGACGGGGGGAACCACTAGGACGACCAGCACCCCGGCCTGCTACACTTCGACCACCAGATCCCATTGGCTTACGAGGACGGGTTCCTCGGCTTCCCATCTCTTTAGACCTCTTCTTCGGTGGAGGCAGCCCAACACAAGTCCCATCCTGAATGACCAGAGCGTTATTCTGAAGCTTGACGTTTAAATCCCAGAAGTACCCTAATGTTTTGGGGCTGTCTAAAACACCGTGCAGACTGAGCTTAAACGACTTAGCTTTTTGAGAACTTTTTCTGGGAGCCTGTTGAATTTTAACAACCGTATTCTGTTCTTCTGGGGAATGAAAAACCACTTCTCCCCGAATAGAAAAGTATCCATCTTCTACCCCTGGGTCTGTTACTTCCTCAACTGCAGATGTTTCAGATGCAGTTGAGCCTGCTTCAGCCAATTCATCGGGTTGGCGCTTGAGAGTTTCTGGCTCCCAAACTCCCACAATTTGCATGTGTAGTTCTTTTTCCCCTTCACGAGTTCGGGGATAAACCACCCACAAATGGTCTTTTTCCAGATCAATATGGTTACGCACCAGACTCATCACCCGTCCTAGTAACACGGCGTTATACACAACGCTGTCTGGTGTAACCAGAGTACCTCGCGTAAATTCTTCTTGGGAGGAGGTATACCGTCCTCGTACTACCCCGATCGCCCGGTACTGTTTCGGTTCACTGGGGGGTGGAATGGGTTGCTGCCTCAATACAGCTTCAACGGCCTGCTCCTCCGGAGTGGGTTGAACAGTAGATCTGGCAACGGGTACTGAAATGGAGGCCTGTTTAGCCGTTGCTGGGGGAGGAGTCGGAGCCTTGGCAGGTTCAGCAACAGGTTGGGGCCGAACCGGACGCATTGGTGGGCGATGCAGAGTAGGAGCATTTTCCTGAGAGCCCTGAGGGGGGGGCGGAGTTGGGGCAGGCGTGGTCTCAGAATTAATGGATGGCTTAGACTTTTCTGACACCTGCTGATCCGCGGGAAGGGGATTAGTTGCAGCAGCAGGTTTCGAGGGTTGGGGGGACAATTCAGGCGAGGGACTCATAGGCTCTTATTGAGGCAGGTGCATGGATGCATCAGTTTGCATATTGTACTGAATGCAAGCAGGGTACAAACGAATCAGAACAGTTTATGCAAACTTTGAGAGCTTTAAAAGATTTCAACATCCTTCAACTTATCGATTGATAAGCTCTGGCCCAATCATATTAGGTCAGAGAATTCCTTCTTAACACTCAAATTAGTAGACAGCAAGATCGATTAACTCATCATATCGAAAAGCCAATAACAAGGATATTTAGGTTAACCGCGATCGGCCACTGTCACATTCATTATGTTCAGTAATTACTGAACATAAAAAACTAAGATATGTTACAGTATGATTATGAACTGAGTACCTGCACCGTGAACTTGAGCAACAGTCTGATTCGTCAAGAGCAAGAGGTTAGAGAAAAGCAATTTATCGAAGAGGTTGGGCTTTTGTTTGAGATGGTGGGGCTACCTCGAATGGCCGGACGAATTTTTGGCTGGCTTCTGATTTCCAACCCACCCCATCAGTCCCCAGGAGAATTGGCTGAAGTGCTGCAGGCCAGCAAAGGCTCGATCAGCACAATGACCCGACTGTTGGTGCAAATTGGCCTAATTGAGCGCATCAGCCTACCTGGTCAACGACGGGATTATTTCCGCATCAAATTGAATGCCTGGTCTGAATTGAGCAAGCAACGTCTGACCCAAATCAGAGCCTTTCGCCAGCTAGCGGAACGAGGGCTGGAGTTATTGCAGGGAGAAGACCCCCACTTACTGCAGCGGTTAGAGGAAATGCGAGATATGCATGCCTTCTTAGAGCGGGAGCTGCCCCTGATGACTGAACGTTGGGAACAGCAGCGCAGCAAATCTGGCCTACCACAGAGTTAACCCGCCAGACTGCGATCGCTAGAATTCTTACCTTAACTCTTTTTCATCCCTGTCCCCTGCTTCAACGTCTTTTGTTTTTCATCTTTTGTCTGTTCTTTAGCTATTCTCATCCCTAAGCATCATGCAACTTCCCTGGATCGATAAAGTGACCAAGCGATCGTCCCCCTGGTTGATCGGACTGCTTGCCGCTGGTTTGGTTGGTGTGCCTGCTGCAACCGTTGTGGCATTGCGGAATGCTGCCCCCAAGCAGAATATTGCCGAATACACCATGCCCGTTCAGCAGAAAGATGTCACCGTGCGAATTACTGCTAACGGTGAAGTAATTCCTGTGCGGCGGTTGAACCTGAATCCTAAAACGGCAGGACGGCTAGCAGAACTGTATGTGGAGCAGGGCGATCGCGTGCAGCAAGGTCAGATCATTGCCCGTATGGATAGCCGAGAATTACAAGCCCAGCGACAACAGGCTCTGGCTGAACTCTCGAAGGCCGAAGCCAATCTCTCGCTCTTAAAAGCAGGCAGTCGCCCGGAAGCCATTGGTCAGGCCCAAGCTGGTGTGAATCAGGCGCAGGCAGCCATTGCAGCAGCTCAAACTCGCCTGGATCTGGCCAATCAAAGGGCTAGTCGCAATCAGGCATTAGCTGCTGAAGGAGCCATCAGCCGCGATCGCTTGGACGAAGTAATCAATGAACAGCGCAGTGCCAAAGCGAACCTGGAACAGGCAAAAGCAAGCTATAACAATGCTGTCCAGCAATTGAATCAGCAGGAAAATGGCCCGCGATCGCAGGAAATTGCTCAGGCGGCGGCTCAAGTGGAAGCGGCACGGGCCAATTTGAAAGCGATTGATACCCAGATTGAAGACACGATCATTCGTGCTCCTTTCGCGGGCATCATTACCCAGAAAAATGCCACACCCGGAGACTTTGTGACCCCCACCAGCTTTGCTTCCAGCACCTCTTCAGCCACCTCAATCGTGACTCTGGCAAATGACCTGGAAATTTTGGCCAAGGTGCCCGAAGTGGATATTGGCCAGATCAAGCAAGGTCAGGAAGTAGAGATTCGGGCGGATGCTTTCCCCGATCAAACCTTCAAAGGAATTGTTCGCTTAGTCTCGCCGGAAGCGAAAGAAGATCCAACTCAACGAGGGGTGATTACATTCGAAGTAAGAGTCAGGATTGTTAGTGGTAAGGATACGCTGCGCTCTGGGATGACGACTGATTTGGCATTTTTAGGCAAGCAGAAGAATAATGCCCTGATGGTACCTACAGTGGCGATTGTCACCAACAAGGGACAACCGGGGGTTCTCATTCCTGATCGCACCAATAAACCCAAGTTTCAGCCTGTAACGATCGGCCCCAATATTGGCAACGAAACAGAAATTATAGAAGGTATCAAACCGGGAGATCCGGTGTTTGTAGAGCTTCCGGCAGGACAGAAGTTGGACGACGTGATTAAAGGCATGGAGAAAAAGTAGGCAGCAAATAAATATGGATCTCGTCGAAAGTGGCAAGATGGCTGTCAAAACCCTAACAGCCAATAAATTACGCAGCGCCCTGACAATGCTGGGAATTATCATTGGCAACGCCTCGGTAATTGCCATGATTGGCATTGGTCAGGGAGCACAAAGACTGGCCTCAGAACAGTTTGAATCCCTGGGACCCAACGTACTGTTTGTATCTCCGGGAAGCCGCGAAATGCGGAACCGCACCTTCGATTTGCCAAAAACACTGGTGTTGGAAGATGCCAAAGCGATCGCGACGCAGGTTCCCTCAATTAAAGAAGTCGCCCCGCAACGGCAAAGTCAGCTACCGATCGTGTATCGCAACCTGAATACGAATTCTCTGGTGGTTGGGACTACGCCGACCTTCCTATCGGTGCGTAGCTTTGATATGGCCAAGGGACGCTTTATTACGGATCAGGATGTGGAGCGCAACACGCAGGTGGTGGCTCTGGGTTCCGACCTGGCCAATCGCTTCTTTGGGAACCAGGATCCGATCGGACAGGAGATCCGTATCAAAGGGGTTACCTTTCGGGTGATTGGGGTACTGCAATCGAAAGGCGCTTTCTTGGGCAATAACCAGGATGATGCCGCCTATGTCCCGATTACAACGCTGGCTAATCGTCTGACAGGCCGTACCTCGCCCTATGGCTTAGATCTTACCTTTATCTCAATTTCTGCCAAGAACGAAGCCAGCATTCCGGCAGCGGAATTCCAGATCACGAACCTGCTGCGACTGCGGCATAAGATTACCACTTCGGATGACTTTACCGTTCAAACTCAGAAAGACATACTGCAAATTGTCGGCACGATTACAGGTGGTTTAACGATTATGCTGGCAGCGATCGCCGCCATCTCCCTGGTGGTGGGTGGCATCGGGATCATGAATATCATGCTGGTTTCCGTCACCGAACGAACTCAAGAAATTGGGTTGCGGAAAGCGATCGGAGCCTCCCAGGAAGACATCCTGGTGCAGTTCATGATTGAAGCCGTGATTCTTGCCGCTGCAGGAGGATTTTTGGGAACGGCCATTGGCGTAGGTGGAGTTCTCTTAGTAGGAGCCTTCACCCCGCTGCAAGCCGGAATTTCCCCTGTGGCGCTCGCGATCGCCACGACTGTCTCCGGTGGCATCGGCCTCTTCTTTGGTGTCGTTCCCGCCCGTCGCGCTGCCCAACTCGACCCAATCGTCGCCCTCAGAAGCAACTAATACCATGTCCACTATCGTTCGCCTCGAAGACATTTACAAAATCTATGGTTCCGGTGAAACGGAAGTGCAAGCCTTAGCAGGAGTCAACTTAACCGTAGAGTCGGGCGAATTCTGCTCGATTATGGGAGCCTCCGGCTCTGGAAAATCGACCATGATGAACATCATTGGCTGTCTGGATAAGCCGACCTCTGGTCGCTACTACCTGGACAACGTGGATGTGTCCAATCTGGATGACAAAGCCCTGGCCCATGTGCGGAACCGAAAATTGGGGTTTGTCTTCCAGCAGTTTCATCTGCTGCCCCAACTCTCGGCCCTGGAAAATGTCATGCTGCCCCTGGTCTATGCCAATGTAGCGGAACGGGAGCGGCGCGATCGGGCGGTAGAAGCCCTCACCCAGGTTGGGTTGGCCCATCGGTTGCATAATCGACCCAATCAGCTCTCCGGAGGACAACAACAGCGGGTGGCGATCGCCCGGGCGATCGTTGGCCATCCCGTCTTACTGCTGGCGGATGAACCCACCGGAGCATTGGACTCGCGCACAACCACCGAAATTCTCAATATCTTTGCTGAACTCAATACCACAGGGATGACGGTTGTCATGGTGACTCATGAACCGGATGTCGCCCGCTTCACCCGCCGCATCATCTGGTTTAAGGATGGCCGGGTGATGAACCAGAATCTTGCTCCGGAAGAACTGGGTCATTTGATGACAGCCGCCTGAGCCTGCCGACGAACCACAAACAGGAGCACTGAATGGAGTAGCCCTACCAATTTGTCCAGTTATTGCACTTTATTGCACTGGGTAATTAATCAAGTAATTCTGAATCATGTCCAGCGGCTGCTTTTCCAGAGGTATAAAAACAGAACCCCTGCAACGATCGCTCCCAGGCTCCACTTCACAGCATTTTTGAGCAATCCAGATGCCTGGCTGGCCGCCGCTCCTTGAACCTGAGCCGGAAGTTGCTCCCGAAAGGCTTTAATCCGGGTTTCAATCTGGTCCTTGACAGCGGCTGGATTTTTGGGATCTACCTGAACCCCTAGCGCGTTTAACTGACTGGCCAGAGCCTTAATTTGTTCAGGATTGCTTTTGTTCAGTTGATCTTCCAATTGCTTCAGTTGCGCCAGACGCTGATCCACCACTTTTCTGGCCTGTTGTTCTGCCTGTCCCTTCAGGCTGACCGATTGAAAGACAACGGCAGGGGCCATCAGGAAAAACAGAACAGCCAGAATCATGCAGAGCCATGAGAGAATTCGCAGGGTTAGTTTTTCTGGCCCTCTCCGTCCATAAAACTCCCCAAAAAATACCAGAGCAAATCCCAGTAGGGGGACAACGACCCGTTCCACAAACTGGCCGATTGTTTGCAGTCCCCAGGTTGGGTCTGAAGTCTGAACAGAAGTCAGAATGTGGATTACATCGATCAGCGCGAAAATTAGAAGACCATAGCCGATCCAGCGTAAGCGATAGACTGTTAAATTTTCGCTGGCATCACCCGTTGACATTGCCATTGATTGGCTCCTCCTGTTGAAATAGCGGCGTTCTAAAAGGCTCAAGATGGGGGCGGAAAGTTGGATTGCCACCATTTATTCCAAGAGAACCAGGTTGTTTCTAGTGTTTTGTAAGTGGCTTCGGTTGCGGTTGCCGTTCCCGCGTTGGAATTTGTCTTCACGGGAGTAGACATAAATGTCCACAGGCAACGACGATCAATCAAAGGCTCTTTCCCCAGTAACCAGGGTAATAAACGAGAGGCTTGCAGGTCGTAAGTGTAACGGTTTTGAGTAAATTGCTGTTCCGTTACCGTACTTTCTCCTCGCGGATTAACGCAAGCACTTAAGTAAGCATTCCCCTTATGAGACAAAACTCCGTAATACCCCACCCCGGGTTTGTGCCGAATTTTCATTGCGGCATTAGCTGTCCGCACCGGAGTATAGACAAACAGATAACGGCTGACGTTGCCATCACTGGACATATACTGCAATTCCACATCCAGGGGGCGATCGCCCTGTTGATAGCGGTATTGCCTGCCAAACTGAGCCTCCTTATGGGGCTTGGTCGAAGTGCTGTTGACAAACTGCCAATCCTGCATGGACACAGTTTCTGGTAAAGGATTCGGTTTTTGGGCCGCAGCCTGATCCTTACTTTCCTTGGGAGCAGTCGCCAGCTTTGCTGTGACCAGCACTGTACCCAAAAACGTAACCGCCAATAACGACAGACGAACCGATTGCCAGGTTAACTTATGCATTGCCTTTTGCTCCTGAATCGGGGGTTTGGGGAGGCTGACGCAGGAAGGTTAACCAGCAGAAACAGCCAAAGATGAATACTGAAATGGCGGCGAAGACGAGGGATCCATTTCCTTCATGCCAGTAATCGAAGGCACTTTTATTCCCAGCGTTGTTCAGGATAACCATGAGTGCTACCCGAATGGCATTCACAAAAAAGCCAATCAGGACGGCAATTACCACACAGAGAAGCTTCTTCACGTGGGAGCGAATCGGAAACATGAGCAAGAACAGCACGGAGATGGCCAGCATTTGTAGGATACTTTGCAACCCCGAACAGGCTCCGTAAACCTCAACACGACTGGTTGGCAGGATCAAGAAAACACCCTGGCGCTGAACATTAAAGCCCACATACCAGAGCATTACATTGGCAGCTTTGGCTGTAATTTCAGACAGGTCAATAATTTGTAAGAGCAACTTCAGGAAGGGGTAGATGGCCAGCAATCCGAAAATGACTAACTCTTTCCAATATTGTTTGAGTCCTTTAAACCCTGAAGCCATGAGACCAACACCCAGGGCCGATAACAGGGGAATTACCCAGGCCGAACTGACGGAGTCTCCTGATAGGGCTGTCCTCAACAGAATGAACACCAGCAGCAGCAATCCCAACACAGTCGGCAACGGCTTGCTCTCAAGCATCAACGCGTCGTGCTTATCCCACACTAAAGACCCTGCCGCAACCCAAAATAAAATCGCAGTTGCGAATATATCAGAGTCATCAAGGCGGCTCAGTAAAGTTAGGTGCAGGGCCGCGATCGCAGCCACAATAGCCAAAAGCCAGAATTTTGGCTCCTGCAGACGTTTTGACAATTCCATCTTGCTCGCCACTTCAGCAACAATTATGAATGTCCCCTTTGGGGCTTCACTTTCCAGAGTTCCCAAGAAAAAGTTGACTGTAAACCCCTTTCTTCAAAACTTTAGAGAAAAATCATCTGAAATCCCCGATATTTACAGTCTAAGAGATTGATTTTAAGGGCAATTCATGTATTGGTTTGTTCTAATCTTTACGGGGTCTAAAGCAGAGGAGAAACTGCTCCTGCCCTTGCCAAATTGCGTTTGTGGTTGATAATGAAATGGCATTAGAGTTCAAGGCAGTTCTGTGGCTGAATCGACTGAAAGACGCAATCGCTGGATTACTAGTGTATTTATGGTGCTGGCGTTGCTGGCTTTTGTAGGTATTTCCCTGGCTCCTCTCCTAAGTGGTATGTTTCAAGGAGGCACACCGCCTGTGGCGAGTTCTCCAACGCCCAGCTCATCAGCCTCTCCTACTGCTAAGAAGGAAGAGCTGGAAGCCCAGGCCAAAGGCTACGAGTTAGTCTTACAGCGCGAACCTGAGAATCAGACTGCCTTAAAGGGACTCCTGGAAACTCGCCTGGCACTGGCAGATGTAAAAGGAGCCATTGCCCCCCTGGAGAAGCTGGCCAAGTTAAATTCCAATGAAACTCTGTATGCCGTACTGCTGGCTCAAGCGAAACAGCAAACTGGCGATCGCGAAGGGGCAGCCCAAACTTATCGTTCTGTACTGACGAATCACCCTGGGGATATTCAGGCTCTGAATGGCCTCACCTCATTGTTACTCCAACAAAACCGCCCAGAATCGGCGATCGCTCTGCTGCAAGATACATTGAAGACGGCCACCCAGGCTAATCAAGTCCAACCCAACAGTATTGATGTTACTTCAGTTCAGGTGCTTCTGGGAGGGGTATATACCAGCCAGAAGCGTTATGACGAGGCGATCGCCATTTACGATGAAGCCGCCAAAACAAATAAACAGGACTTCCGGCCCGTTTATGGTAAGGCGGTGATTCTCAAAGAGCAGGGAAAAATGGAGGAAGCCAAACCCCTGTTTACCAAAGCGGCTGAACTGGCTCCCGCTAAGTATCGGGATCAAATTAATCAGGCCGCCAGTGCAGTTCCTAGGGCAACCACTCCGGCAGGAACGTCAAGTACTCCAGACACTCCTGTGGCTCCGGCCAGCCCTCAACCCGGCGCCACACCAGCAGCACCGCAGAAGTAAAGGGGGTGAAGGGGTAAAGAGGTGAAGAGATGAAAGAGATGAAGAAGTATTACCCCTTCATGCCTCCACTCCTTCCCCCCTCTATCTCGGTTAGCTGGCTTGACTTTCGATCGCCGCAACAATCCCAAAGAAGATGAATAAGCCGCCCCCAATAGCGGTCACCAGTCGTTCGGAAACTCGTCCGGCAATCAGCCGTCCACCGATCACAGCAATAGCAGTACAGATGGCATGACCTAAGATTCCGCCCACGGTTACCCCGACTGGATTATCGGAGGCAGCCAGGGCAATGGTCGCGAACTGGGTACGATCGCCCCATTCAGTGACGAAGGTGAGGCTAAAGGCTTGCAGGAGGACACCACCACCGTTTATGGTCTTAGACCACGCCAATTCAGATTCAGCAATGGCCTCCTTAGCTTCCGAAATTTCATCCTTAGTGGCGGTAAGAGATATGCGGTAAGCATCGTACAGTAACTTCAAGCCGAAGCCAATAAAGAGGGCCACCTTCGCGTAAACAATGTAGCCTTTCGGAAAGTAGGAAATTACCTGCCCTATCATGACAGAGGCGATCGTCATCGCAATCAGCGCCCCCAGTACACCGATAAATACCAGGCGGCGAGAATGACGCATAGCCAGAAGCATGGCGACAAAAAATGACTTATCGCCTAATTCAAATAGGGTAATAAGCAAAAGACTAGCAACGAAGGCAGTAAGCATTCTCTAAAGCTCCTCAGGATGACGTAGAGAGATCTGAGTGAGCTTGATGGAGCAACTACACTTCACCAAGCCCACTCAGTTTGTGGACTTAGTGAAGGTCTCGCTTACAAGTCATACACTTGTTGCCTGAACCAGGTTCATCACCAGTATGTTGATTCAGACAAGCTGACTAACCGCCAGCAGCTACTCCCCTTCGGTTTCCAAAATTATACAGGGTTAAGGAAATCCGTCAAATATGTTAGAGGATGTTTTAAAGGGCCTGTCTCTTTGTCACCCTAGCGACTGAAGTCGTGGCTATCCGGAGAAAACCTGCCGGCGCCGGTTACTGAAAACTTTGATTTTATTGAGTCTGCGTCGGTAGACATGGTGAGTGTAGTCGTGGTTGTAACCGACGGATACTATCACCGTTGTGACACAGTTACCATTTAAGTCACCGTTTAAAACCTGCCAGGTAGCCACGTCATTATGCGAGTCTGTCGTTTCAACCTACCCTTTCAACTCTGAAGGCGATCCATTACTGCACTCATTCAGATCACCTTTCAACGAGGCTTCACATATTAAGATTGTTTGCGCCTTAATTTCCTGTCACTTTCATCAAAAAATGTCCTACATCAGTCCTTATCGGCACTACAGTCAAATTTATATTTTTTTAACCTATCTGAAATGCTGATTCTTGGGACGATCGCCGCCTCACCATCTTTGAGACAATCGATAAGCGCAACGCAGAACACTGAAGCAGAACACTATAAGAAGAGGCAGTTTATGAAATTGGCTTACTGGATGTATGCAGGCCCAGCCCATATTGGAACTCTCCGTGTTGCCAGTTCGTTCAAAAATGTCCATGCCATCATGCATGCTCCCCTGGGTGACGATTACTTTAACGTCATGCGATCGATGCTGGAGCGCGAGCAAAACTTTACGCCCGTGACCACCAGTGTGGTCGATCGGCATGTGCTGGCCCGTGGTTCCCAGGAAAAAGTGGTGGATAACATTACCCGCAAAGATGGGGAAGAACACCCAGATTTGATTGTGCTAACTCCCACCTGCACCTCCAGTATTCTGCAAGAAGATCTGCAAAACTTCGTCGATCGCGCCCAACTGGAATCCAAAGGCGACGTACTGCTGGCCGATGTGAATCACTACCGGGTGAATGAATTGCAGGCCGCCGATCGTACCCTGCAGCAGATCGTTCAGTTTTATATCGAAAAGGCCCGCAAGAAAGAAGATCTCCCCACAGATAAAACTGAGCAGCCTTCCGTTAATATCATTGGCATTTCTACCCTGGGTTTCCATAACAATCATGACTGCACTGAGTTGAAGCGGTTGATGGCGGATTTGGGGATTGCTGTGAATGAAGTGATCCCGGAAGGAGCCTCCGTTCACAATCTCAAAAATTTGCCCAAAGCCTGGTTCAATCTGGTGCCTTATCGAGAACTGGGCTTGATGACGGCGCGGTATCTGGAACAGGAATTTGGTATGCCCTATGTGGATATTACGCCGATGGGAGTGGTGGAAACGGCTCGCTGCATCCGTAAGATTCAATCTATTCTGAACGCTCAGGGCATCGATGTGGACTACGAGGAGTTGATTGAGACACAAACACTGCACGTCTCTCAGGCTGCTTGGTTTTCTCGATCGATCGACTGCCAGAACCTGACAGGCAAGAAAGCTGTTGTCTACGGTGATGCCACTCATGCGGCGGCCATTACCAAAATCCTGGCTCGCGAAATGGGAATTCGAGTGGTCTGGGCTGGCACCTTCTGTAAGTACGATGCCGATTGGTTTGAGGAACAGGTGCGCGAGTATTGCGATGAAGTGATCATTAACGATGACCACGGGGTGATCGGGGATGCGATCGCTAAAGCGGAACCTGCTGCCATCTTTGGCACTCAAATGGAACGCCATGTGGGTAAGCGACTAGATATTCCCTGCGGTGTCATCTCTGCCCCCATTCACATCCAGAACTTCCCGGTTGGTTATCGGCCTTTCCTGGGCTACGAAGGCACGAATCAGATTGTCGATTTGATTTACAACTCCTTCACCCTGGGCATGGAAGACCATCTTCTGGAAATCTTTGGTGGTCACGACACCAAAGAGGTAATCACCAAAGGGATTTCTGCCGATTCCGATATGACCTGGAGCAAAGATGGCTTGGCAGAACTTAACAAGATTCCTGGTTTTGTGCGTGGCAAGGTAAAACGCAATACTGAGAAATTTGCCCGCGATCGGGGTATCGAAGTGATCACTGCCGAAGTACTTTATGCTGCCAAAGAAGCAGTTGGCGCTTAGGCAAGAACTGGGTAGGAGCGGCGGGTTTTGTTAGTCAATTGATACGTCATGTCAGTTTATGAGCTAAACCCGCCCGTACAATTTTCAGGGTTATTTAAATTCATAATCCCTTGGGAAGTTCGTCATGCAAGTTCAGTTTCGCGAATTCGATCCCTTCAATGTCTGGATCTGGTTGGAATTCACAACCGTTCCCTCAGAAATTGAGAAGCAGTACGTGGAGGAGATTTTTAGCTCCTGGTTTTTTCTTGGCAAACTGGGAGGGTTTAATGCCGAAAATCTTCAGGTTCAGGACGTTGGACTGGATATTAGCTACATGACCTACGACGAAGATATAGCCGAAGATAGTCTGTTAGCCCTGATGCACAACATGGGTGAAGTGGAATATGAGGGAACTTGGGCGCGGTGCTGGTTTGATCTGGGCACCAGTGATGCGATCGCCCTCGATGTTCTGATCAATGCCCTGCGCCAGTTCAGCAAAGATTACGTCACCTTAGAGCAGGTGATTATTGGGGGCGAAAATGAGGATTGGAAAACCGGAGACAGTCGTAGTCGATCGGATGTCCTGTCGGATCATCACTACAACTAAACTAAGACTAACCAGGATGGGGGTAAGAAGTGCCGAGAACCGAGTGCTGAGTGCCGAGAAAGAATGAGTCCTCAGTCCTCAGTCCTCACCATCTAGAAACGATTGATCTGGGCTGCTGGGTTAACTTCCAGAAATCGTTAGCGTGTAGGCATGACGTCCATTCGCACGATCGCCGATGTAGATTGAGTAGGTTCCTTTGGGCCAACGTCCAGGAATTTCAACCTTACCATTGGAATATCGGTCTGCTGGAACGCAGAAATTTTGGCCCGATGCAGTACGAATCAATAGTGCTGGTTCGCCCTGACTTTGCAGTACAAAGCGCAGATTGGCATCTTCCGTCACATTAATCACATGGTTGGGAGCGGCAGCAATATGTCCGGCACAGCTATCGCTGCGTTCCCCTCCTGAAGTGCCACTCACCTGAATTGGCTGGGAGTTGGGTGAAATGGTAATTGCCTGGCTGAACGCGGCCTGAGCTGTACTCAGAGCGATCGCAATGCTGATAGGAACTATGAACCAACGTGTTATAGCTTTCATTTCACCCTTGTTTACCCCAGATTGAACTCTTTCTATCTTCAGTATCCCTGACGACCAACTGGCCCTCCGGAGGAATGATCCTGTTCCTGAAGTGTCACTTGAAATACTGCGTTGAATAATGCCTCAGCGTTGCTATCAACTGTGATTGATTAAAAGTTTCAGAAGAAAATTTTTCTCCTCAGTTTGCTGCGCCCTTGAGTTACCCAATTCCGGATAAACGTTACATACTGAAACATGCGTAAGGGTAATGGTTAAACTTCATTGCAAACTCTGATGCAAAAGGTTGAAGAAGAGAGCGAACATGATACTTTCATTTACGTTGCATAGTTAATGCAGAGTTGGGAAAGGAGAACACCCTTGAAATCGCGTTTATATCAAAGCTTTGAAACCTCTTGTCGAGAAGACTTTAGCGAATATGTTGCCCACCTCCAGCTTCACATGACGTTACAGGCTCGGAATTTAGTCCCCACCATTACTCAGGCTGCCGATAGTCGAGAGCAGTTGTTGCAACAAACCCAGGCCCAGTTCGAAAAATTGGTGTCCAGACAGGTTAGTTAAAGCCCTATTTGCTTTTTCTTGGTTAATTGGAAAGGGAGCCGGAAACGGCTCTTTTTTGCATCCCTAGTTCTGGACTTGGACAAGGCTTAGAACTCCCTCTAAACAGCTGTGATCGCGGTCTTCAACTGGCCAAGAAACCAAAGTGATAGGATAAATCTACGCCATATCTCAACGCTAAGCCTTCTGAGTCAGGATGACGTAAACGACGCTGAACCCTGCAAGTAGGAGGTAGAGCATGGGCAACCAGGTGCGTGAGTATACGCAGAGATCATGGCCGAGCTTAAGCCTTGAACTGCTGGCAAGTCCTATGTCCAGTGACCCATCCTCTACCTTCAGTCGAATTTTACCTGCATCCGTATTTCAGCAAATTGCCCTGGCTCTAGAGAAGACTGCTCAATCTACTAATGAGCAAATCTTCACGTTTACAGAAGCCGACTTTTTCGATCGTAGCCATTCCAAGCAGACTGGTATCCAGTGCTTTTTTCTGGTTATTTCTTGTTCCTTCAGTGCGCTGTTAATGGGGGAACCCACTTCTTTAGGCTCTGAGTCTTTGGCTGAATCAAATCCTACGTCTACTCAGGTGACGACTTATCAGACTCGGTTGATTTTTGCACCGGAAGCGATCGCGCCTTTTCTCACCCACCTGCAAACCCAGGCGACATCTGCGGCAGTAGTGAATAAACTGCAGCAGGCTCATCAATGTTTGCGTCCCAACCAGGCAAACTGCCAGAGCCAGTTTACGTTGGAATTGGTGGATATTTTAACCGCTGGGTCAAAATCAACCTCTCCGTTAGATTGTGTCCTGGCTAATCTTCCAGCCCAAGATCCAGCCCTTCTACCCGACCAGGAACAAGTTTTTACCCAGGTCGCTACCCAAATTCGCCGTACTCAGGAGTTATCTCTGATTCTGGAAACCACACTCCAACAAGTGTGTGACTACTTAAAGGCCGATCGCTTGATTATTTATCAGTTTGAACCAGAAACTCCTGCCCATCAAACTCCGCCCCCTGCTGGACAAGATGGGAACCCGACTAATTTAGTGTGTGGTCGGATTACTTACGAGGCCAGGGCGAATTCATCGGTTCCGCGAGTGTTGTATTTGAGTGAGGGGACTCAGTGCTTTATTGGTGTACCCGACTATCGAGAAAAGTATCGTCAGGGAGCAACTCAGGCGGTAGCAGACATTCATACCACCTATGCTCAGTCTCCCTGTCTGGTGGGATTTTTAGAATGGGCACAGATCCGGGCCAAATTGGTGGTGCCAATTGTGGTCCAGGAAGATTTATGGGGCTTACTCATTGCCCATCAGTGTTCTGGCCCACGCCACTGGCAGGATAGCGAAACTCGTTTTATGCGCTGCATTGCTGAACTGATGGCGATCGCCATCTACCAGACTCAGCTTTACGGCCATTTGCAACAGCAAGCCCAGACCCTGGAGCAACGGGTGATTGAGCGAACCCAGGCATTGCATGACACGCTAACTGCTGCTCAAACTGCCAGCTTAGCAAAAACAGAATTTTTGGCAGCGATGAGCCATGAATTGAGAACCCCTTTGACGGCAATTATCGGCATGGCGACTACACTGCTTCGGTTGCCTACTGACTCTCGGCGCGATCGCTTGCTGCCACCTGAAAAGCAGCAGGAGTATCTAAAGATCATTCGTAACAGTGGCGAGCATTTGCTGGAACTGATTAACGACATTCTGGATCTGTCTCAACTGGAGGCTGGTCGCACAATTCTAGATGTAAGAGAGTTCTCCCTGTTCCAAGTGGCCAGTGAAAGTCTACATGCCTTGAAAGAAAAAGCAGAACAGAACCGGATTCACTTAGAACTGGATCTCAAACCAACGTCTCAATCCAGTGAAGAGAAAAGGCAGCAGAGCGATCGCTTTACGGCAGACCCACGGCGAGTCAAGCAAATCCTGCTGAACCTGCTCAGTAATGCCATCAAATTCACCCCTGAAGGCGGGCAAGTGACCTTACGGGTGTGGGTAGATGGAAACAAAGCGGTCTTACAGGTTGAAGATACGGGAATTGGGATTCCCAGAAACAAATTTCCCCTGCTGTTTCAAAAGTTTCAACAACTGGATACCTCCTACCATCGGCAGTATGAAGGTACAGGGCTAGGACTGGCGCTGACTAAACAACTAGTTGAGCTTCACGGTGGCCAGATAGAGGTTGAATCCACTGTTAACGTTGGTTCTACCTTTACCGTTTTGCTGCCCGCCCAATCACTCACCTCTAGAAGAGGGAACCCTGAACCCTCCGAGTTCCCAGAAATTCAACGTGCTGAAAAACGGATTATTCTCATTGAGAAGTATGAGGCGATCGCTCACCTTCTGTGTGACCTGCTAACCGCTGCGGGCCACCAGGTGATCTGGATGATTGATAGCATGACGGCTCTGCAACAAATTGAAATTTTGAAGCCAGAGGTGGTCATTGTCAGTACTCAGATCCCTGGAATGGGTACCAGCGAAATTCTGCAGCGGCTGCGACAAGAGAATCTCAGCCACCCCTTCAGGATTCTTGTGATGACCACGGCGGATGATGCGGACATGGAGTGCCGTCAATGGCAAGCTGAAGGAGCCGATGATTGCATTTCCCTACCAATCGTGCATCCGGAGGAGGTGCTGGATAAGGTGTATTAGTGCGATCGCTCAATTGGCTTTCCCCTACTCTGCTTGGGAGATACTTAACTCGCGGAGAGGTTGATGCGTCAGACATCGCCAATGGCAGGTAAATAAGTCGGGTTGTTGCACCTTCAGGCTGGCGATCGCAGGTGTTGCCGGAAAGGGAAAGAGGCGATCGAACCAGAGGTACTGCCCCTCATATCCAAATTGCATGAGATAGACAGATGGAGTGGCCTGCAGCGATCGCAGAAGTCGATAACCCAGTTCATATAAGGACTGGCGTTGAGCGTCTGTGAGATGGATGGGTTGCACATATCCCACTGCTTCAGGGGGGAAGGTTGAAACTCCTGCTGCTCCTAATTGATCCGCCCTCTTACCAATCACTTCGGCATACAATGGTCCTTTTGCCGTCAGCACCACAGGCAGCCAATAATTTCCCTCTCCCGTTGGATAGTCCCAAACGGCTACCGTTTGTCTCATCGCCTCAACCGTTCGGCAGATCTGGAATACGCCTTGGCCGGGAAATATCAGAGTTTCAGGTAAATGCAGCGTTAAGGGACACAGTAAATAATTAGACGGCACCAGATCGCCGGATGCGATTTTTTCCGCCAGTGCTGTCGGATTGATGACCTGAACTGCATCAATCTCTGGCTGAACCTGTTGAAAATGAGAAGAACGATCGCCCTTCTCCTCACCTGCATCTTGCAAAATTGCCTGCTGCAAGGCAGAAACCATCTGCGCCGTAGCCCCTGCAAGGGCACTGGGCTGAGAGTTGCTTGCGATCGCTGAATCGACAATGATCAGAACGTTACGCATTGCCAAAGCTAGGTAGGGCAACCCCCGATCTGGAGCGGGGGAAACTTGGCAAATCCAGTTGGGTTTGACGACGATTCCGCATGGCTAAGCGATAGGTCACACTCTGTAATTCTGCGTGAAGCTGACGGTTCTCGCGCTGAATTAGAGCAACTTTTTCCTTGATGGGAGCTAACCGCTCCGCAAACTTTTGCCGATAAATCTTAGGCAGTTCCTGAACCACCTGTTCCAACATGCGGGAGCGATCGGTCAATTCCTGAACCGACTGACGCAATTGATAAATTTCGTTATCACGCTCCGTAATTTGCTCCTGATAAAAAGTGACCTGCTCTTCAACGGTCTTCAATTGCTCCCGCAGGGCACGTACTTCTGCCAGGTGGCGCTCAGATGTGTCTGGGCTAGGCATAAAGCTGGCATTCCCCTGCACCAGACGGAAAAGTTCCTGAGACAACTGTTGCACCAGATTGTCCCGTACCTGCAATTCTTCCCGCAGACGGGCAGCTTCGGCCTGGGGATCTAACACATGATTACTGATCATTTCCGTCACAGTCTTGCAACTCCGTTCACGATGGTTTTGGGCTAACGAAGAGCATCCCCACCCTTCAGCATGGAAAAGTATCTAGCTCTCGTTGAGATTTGATTGCAGCTAATGTACCACCTGCGAACGAAATTGATACCCCAATATTTTGTTGTTTTCAACGGAAAGTTACAAAACTTCTTAAAGACGAAAGAAGGCAGAAGGAGAAAGGCAGAAGGCTGTGAAGTAGAGCTTTAAATTTATGAATTCTGGAAAAAACTTAGGATGGGCAAAGGGAAACGCTCCATCCTGTCATTCTGGCTGATTTGAATAGGCACGCCAAGCTCTTCCCATCCTCCTGATGATTGAGCCTAATAGGCAAGAGTTCCATTCTATTAAGACTCAGAACTTACCGCCTTCTGCCCCCTGCTTTCTGCTTTTTTCAAGCTTAAGCGTCTGCTTCCTTGGCAGCTTTGGGGGGTTCCTGCTTGACGGTGAGATACCGGATTACCTCATCACTCAGCCGCATCGCTCGTTCCAATACTGCAACCTGGCTACCGTTGCAGGTATAGTTCATTTGCACATATACCCCTTCCCGGTGTTTAGCAATTTCGTAGGCTAGACGGCGTTTGCCCCGGTGCTGGGTTTCCAGAATCTCGGCTCCATTGTCTTGCAGAATGGAGCGATATTTTTCGATCGCCTGCCCCACCATTTCCTCACCCAGGTCAGGGCGCAGAATATACATCGTTTCGTAAAGCTGACTCATGTTGTTCTCCTTATGGACTGGGTGGCTTCTCAGCAAAATGGAACCGAACCTCACGGCCCGTTCTTTCCATATGCCAGGAAGCAAGGATCTCTGATCATATCATTAGCCAGGGGCTGATGCGATCGGGGTAGAAAACCGCTTTTTTGCTTTGGGGATAAGCACAGGTCATGAAAGACTAGATGGATAATGAGCAAATAGTGATCTGCTTAAATTAACGACTTAAACATTGAACGAACTATGGCACAGCGCTATGTCCGGGTTCAGACAGTAGACGGACAAGTCCACTACGGTCTTCTGCAAATTGATCGACAAGTTCGTCTACTGGATGCACCACCCTGGTTAGAGGGGCAACCGATGAATCAGGAGTTGGCACCAGGACAGTATCAGTTGCTCGCTCCCTGTGCGCCCTCTAAAATCGTGGCAGTGGGCAGGAATTATGTGAATCATGCCAAAGAACTGGGGAATTCGGTTCCAGCGGAGCCACTCCTGTTCCTGAAACCGACAACGGCTGTGATTGCCGCAGATGCAGCGATTCAATACCCCAGCCAGTCCAAACGGGTAGATTATGAAGGGGAACTGGCTCTGGTGATCGGCGATCGCTGTGTGGACTGTAGCCCAGAGCAGGCCAGGAGTAAGATTTGGGGCTACACGATCGCCAACGATGTAACCGCCAGAGACTTACAAAAGAGTGATGGCCAGTGGACTCGCGCCAAAGGCTTTGATACCTTCTGTCCGCTCGGCCCCTGGATTGTTCGGGAACTCAGCCCAGGTGCACGGCTGCAGACCTTTTTGAACGATGACCCAAATCCGGTGCAATCGGCCTTGCTCCAAGAAATGGTCTTTGCCCCGGATGTGATTGTGTCCTACATCAGTCAGGTGATGACCTTATTGCCAGGAGATGTGGTGCTGACCGGAACGCCAGAAGGAATTGGCCCTATGCAGGTGGGCGATCGCGTTCGCGTGGAGATCGAGGGGATCGGGTATTTAGACAACTACCTGATTGCCAGGCACCCCGAACCTATGCAGACCCACTCCGATGATTTCGTTGCTGGCAGCAATCCTTAACGAACCTGGGTGTAGGCCGCCTCAGAGATGGTGGGAATTTCTGCATAGCGTCCCAGGGCCGATTGCACGATCGAGTAACCGACGGCTGCTATGACAGCCAGAAATATGGTGTTAAAGATTGTTTGTGTCACCAGGCTAGTTGCAGGGAAGATTGAACTGAATACAAAACTCCAGAGAATTGAAAATAGACTCAACACAATGCCAATCAAGATCGATTGCATGGTGTTGAAACGAATGAAGTGCGGTACAGACTCGTTGCGTACTACCAGCATGTACAGGGCAAAGAAAATAATCAGCGGCATAAAGCCACCAAACCCATAGTAAATGCTGAACAACGGCCTGAGAGGCAGAACAATAGCCCCTAGAACCGGGGTCAAGAACGAACCAGAGGCTATAAGCACTCCACCTGCCAAGCCCACCACATCCATCAGTGGGAGCAGGTAGACCAGACATGAAAAAATGCGATCGGAAGGGGTTGTTGATCCGCGCCAAGCCATAGTTGCCTTACTCCTGTTGCTATCGTTGCTGCCAAAATTCCTGGATATTGCTCAGAATAACTCAGGGAATAGGGAATAGGGGTTAGGAATGAGGGGGAGATTAAAACCTACCTAATCCCTAATCCCTAATTCCTATTCCCTTTCACTTAAACTCGTTGGCCCTAAATACCGCTCCAAATACGGAGAAAACACCTCATAGATCAGGGTAAAGGGTTGCCCATGATGCCAGAAGAGGTAATGGCGGCCCCAGAATGGCCCTGGTTGGCCAAAGGCTTTTTCTAATTCCGGGGAGTGGCCGTAGTAAAGACCCTGCACATCGCGGTAGAGTTCTGTTCGCAGACGGGCGAGGCTGGCCCAGATGGGAATTGATCGGTTTTGCAAATAGTCATCCACATGGCTGGCTTCCCACCAGGACGTGGCATAGGCCAGCCGCTGACCAGAAGCGGTTCGCAGCCACACCTGTCGCCGCAATCGTGGCCCCGGTACGACCTGCAGTTGGGCTGGAGCATTGTCAGGATCCAGGCCGATCGGCGACATATCAATCACGTCTACCTCGGTACGTTCCCCGGTTAAAAGTTGGAGATGACGGGTGGGCGACCCATCTCCTAAAAGCAAAATTTGCCATGCGGGGGCCAGTTGGCTATGGGGTAAGCCTTCCTGGACTGCCGTTTCGTCTCCCTGCCAGAGAGGCTTCAGCGAGTGCCAGGTTTTGGGCAGGGTAATATCGGATGGTTTAAAGGTTACTGTCACCTTTCTTTACACAACTTAACCTCTATTCAATCATAGCGTCAGGGTAGGGCTGTCTCGTTAAGTGTTCCTGCAAAATGCTTTACGCCAACCTATTGCAGTGAGTATGCTGCCTGTTATGCAATTCTTTACCGCCCTGCAAAGTTTTTGGTCAGTGTTCCGCCGTTTACCCCGATTCATCCGTTACCTCGGTTTGCTGGCGATCGGTATCCTGTACATGGTTCTGGTGGCAGCGTCTCCTGTTGCTCCCCAACAACCCGTGACGCTGCAATTGTTGATGAGTGCGCCGGATGTGCCACCCTGGACGAAGTATATGGTAAAGGCATTTGAGGCTTCCCATCCCAACATCCGGCTGCAGATTGTGGAAGGGCCAAACAATGTCAGCCTGCTGGAGGATATGTATACCACCGCCTTCTTGCTGGGGGACTCGCCCTATGATCTGGTGACGATGGATGTTATCTGGACACCCAAGTTTGCAGCAGCAGGCTGGCTAGTGGATCTAACGGAGCAATTTTCGCCCCAAGATTTAGCAGCCTTCTCCCCGACAGATGTGAATGGTGGGCGTTACCAGGGGCGGCTGTACCGGATTCCTGTGCGATCGGATGTCGGGATGCTCTACTACCGCAAGGATTTGCTGGAACAGGCTGGATTGGCCCCACCGAAGACCTTTGAAGACATTGCTACCCTGTCTAAAGTATTGCAGGACAGGCAAGCGGTGCGCTGGGGGTATCTCTGGCAGGGCAAACAGTATGAAGGACTATCGGCGATGTTTGTCGAGGTGCTGAAAGGATTTGGCGGATTTTGGGTGAACCCAGAGACTCTGGAAGTGGGCCTCGATCGCCCCGAAGCCATCCGCGCCGTCCAGTTTTTGCAGGACACGATCAACCAGGGGATTTCTCCTCCCGGTGTGACAACCTATGTGGAAGAAGATACCCGTCGGCTGTTTCAAAATGGCCAGGCGGCTTTTCTGCGGAATTGGCCCTATGCCTGGCCCTTGCTGAATGAAGAGACTTCTCCAGTAAAAGGAAAAGTGGCGATCATGCCGATGGTTCCCGCTGCTGGACAACAGGGAGGCTCCTGTTTGGGAGGGTGGGGCTTGGGCATTGCCAAAACCTCCAAACATCCGAAAGAAGCGTTAGAGGCGATTCGGTTTTTAACCAGTGAACCCTCTCAGCAAAAATTTGTCATGGAGGCGGGATACGTACCCAGCCGCCAGAACTTATTCAATAAGCCTCAAATCACTGCCAAATACAGCTACTATCCAGAACTGTTCAAGGTTGTGCAGAATGCTGTTCTGCGCCCCCCGATCGCCCAGTACGCCCAAACCTCCGATATTTTGCAGCGCTATCTGAGTGCCGCCCTGACCAACCAAAAATCGCCTGAACAGGCTATGAAAGCGGCAGCGGAAGAAACAAGGCGACTCCTGGCAGCGGGAAAGAAAAGTCAGAAGTAGAATTACCCCTCCGGCAAATCCGGGTGCTAAGATATCGAAACTTCAGCGTCATCCTGTGGTAGCCAATCGATCCGTTAGGGTGTATACTGAACCGTCGAATCAAGGATGAAAACGGTAGGAGGGTTCTATTCCTGAGCCACTAACCTTGACAGTCAGCTTAAGAGGCACGCGGGAAGTCAAGGATGATTATCAACTATTCCGCCTCACAGGTCTTTTGGATGCCTTTTCTGAGCCGACCTTTCGGAAGGTGATGACGAAGTGCGTTGAGGAAGGGCCAAAATACCTGATCTTGGATCTGTCCAAGATTGACTTTGTCGATAGTTCTGGATTGGGTGCCCTGGTACAACTGGCCAAAAAAGCTCAATCAGCCGATGGCTCTATCCAAATCGTGACCAATCCACGGGTGACGCAAACGGTAAAACTGGTGCGCCTGGAACGGTTTCTGGCATTGCAGCCCTCAGTTGAGGCGGCGATTGAGAATATCAAAAAAGCAAGAGGCTGACGATCGCTGATCGAGCGATCAGGGAATCGCTACTTTCCCAGCCGCAATTCAGACAGAGCGGCTTTTTATGTGCAGGAGGATTGCTTGTTTCTTGATTAAGCTGTCGAACTGGCTGAAATTTGCTGCTATTCTGACGGTGGGAGGGCTGATTGCGATCGTTCTGCTGTTCAGTGCTGTGGCTCACCCCCCAAACGCTAGCCAAGTTAAGACTTCCTCATCCCCTACGATCTCTCAGGAGTCCCCTATGAGCGCCCCTGTCTTGTCTGCTGATGAACTCAATACCGCCCTGGCTCAATTAACCGGATGGAGTGTAAAGGATGGCAAACTCCACCGTCAATTTCAGTTCGGCTCCTTTGTGGAAGCCTTTGGATTTATGTCCAGCATGGCTCTGGTTGCTGAAACTATGGGCCACCACCCGGAATGGTTCAATGTGTACAACCGGGTCACGATCGACTTGACAACTCACGACTCCGGTGGCATTACCGCCAAAGATGTAGAACTGGCCAAACGTGCCAATGAACTGGCGAAATAGAGACTTGTAGGGGCAGGCTTAGCCAACAAGTTTATTGCTCTGTTAGTAACTAAATACCAAAACCTGCCCCTGTCAATCTATCAATCTACTCTAATAACTGTTCAAAACACACTACGGTGCGGTACTCACTAACTCCCAGATTTTCTCTGGCGTGAGTTCCTGAGCATTGCTGAAGACTATATCGGCTCCTGCCTGCTTCAGAGTTTGAGCATACATCTGGCTGCGCTCTGGCGTTTCCTGAACGTGAGGTGGTAATACACCAACGGCAATCCACGATCGCTGGGGCTGCTGTTCTCGCGCCTGCTGTACGGTATACATATCTGCAACCGTGTCCCCCAGGTAGAGCACAGGAGTCTGATTGAAGTCTGCGGGTTGCTCCAGACGATCGACCGTCGCCAACAGTCCTGTAGGATCCGGTTTGCCAGGAGCATCTTCCATTGCAATCAGCACCGGATCCTGTAAGCCCAGTCGTTTCTCCAATACATAGGAAGCCGAGCCACGGGTTGCCCCACTGAAAAAGCCCCAGAGGATGCCAGCCTGGGTGAGCCGTTCCAGATAATCGGCCTGGAAGAGCAGAGGTTCATGGCAAATGTAACCTGTCCAGTGAATTGGATCTGGCCCTCGGTAGCGGGATTGGAAAAAGGCAACTAGCTTGGAATAATCAATTTCCACCCCGCCCCGCCCTGTTTGCTCTCGCCGGATTGCGGCTTCCCCGGTAGGCAGAGCACTGCCATGGGCAGTTTGGGTTTCAAAAAAGCGATAGACCAGTTCCTGCGAGGCTTCCCAGTCGTTGTTCCAGATGCCTTCCGATTTCAGAGCATCAATTTCTGCCTGGGAGGGGCGGTAGGCTCCAGCCGTGAAATACTCAACGGTATCCGCCAGAGCGCGACGGTAGGAATTGCCCACATCCCGTACCACTCCATCAATGTCAAACACCGCGATCGCACTTTGCCTCTTCACTACAACTGCACTCCCCGAATTGAATAATCCAGCAACTGCATCGGATGCAGCACTGGAATAGATTTCCCCTGCAATTGTAAATGCTTACTGATCTGGACAAAGCAGCCAATATTGGCCGAGGCAATTATCGATGCTCCGGTATTGAGGAGATTCCGTACCTTTTGCCGGCCTAATTCTTCTGCTACTTCCGGTTGTAGAATGTTATACACTCCCGCACTGCCGCAGCACAGTGCTGCATCCAATGGTTCCCGTAGTTGCACCCCAGGGATTTGCCGCAACAATTGTCGGGGCTGGACGCTGATTTTCTGACCGTGCAGCATGTGGCAGGCATCCTGATACACAATCGGCAGTGGGTCTGCTTGTAAAGGAGAGAGTTTGGCAGTCAGACCCACCTCGGCCAGAAATTCCTGCACATCTCGCACCTGACTGGCAAACTGCTTCGCTTTCTCCGCATAGAGGGAATCGTCTGCCAGGATGCGTTCGTATTCCTTGAGGGTATGGCCGCACCCAGAGGCATTGATCAGCACGTAATCTACTCCTGCATCAGCAAAGCTATCAATCATTTGACGAGCTAGCGTTTTGGCTTGCTCCTCCTGCCCCTGGTGATGGCTGAGGGCACCACAACATCCCTGCCCACGGGGAATCACGACTTCACAGCCATTTGCCGTTAACACACGAACGGTAGCATCATTGACTTCTGGATTAAACAGTCGCTGCACACAGCCCAACAGCATCCCCACCCGATAGCGTTTTTCGCCTTGAGCCGGAATCAGTTCTGGTAAATTATCTTGAAACGCCTGGGGAGAAATGGGAGGCAGCATGGATTCCATGGCCGCCAGTCGGGGAGAAATGCGGGGCAGGAAGCCTAGCGATCGCACCAGCCGTTGCAGGCCCAATTTCTGGTACAGGCCGAGGGGACGCAGCAGAATTCGCAGACGGCTGGGATAGGGAAAGGTTTTAAAGATGAGAGCGCGGAGTAGTTTTTCGGAGAGCGATCGCTGGTGGTTGCGCTCAATTTGAGGACGGGTAGCCGCGATTAACTGGTCATACTGTACACCAGAAGGACAGGTGGTAACACAGGCCAGACAACCCAGGCAGGTATCAAAATGCTCAACGGTGGCCGGAGACAGGGGAATCGTTCCCTCATTCACCCCATCCATCAAATAAATGCGGCCTCTGGGAGAATCGGTTTCCTTGCCAATCACCCGATAACTGGGACAGGTGGACAGGCAGAACCCGCAGTGAACACAGGTATCAATCAGCTTCGGATCGGGAGGATGATCAGGGTCGAAGGAGTGTTGAGTGCTGAGTTCTAAGTTTTGAGTTTTTAAATCGAGTTGCGCCATTGGGAATTCAGAAGTGAGAACAGAATAAATCCAGAATCGGCTAGGGGCGTGGCATTCGGCTTCAATCCTTAGCCATTAACCGAGAACCCTCTGCCGAATGCTATGCCCGTACAGAGGAATTAAACCTTGTCCAAGTCCAGAACCGTAGTTTCTCTGATCGGAAAACGACCGTTCTCTAGCTGGACTTGGTTTAAATGCCAACCTTCAAATGCCATTGACGAATCGACCAGGATTCAGAAGATTCTGCGGATCAAATTGATGCTTAATCTTTTGCATCACCTCCAGAGCATTTCCAGCGTAGCCCCAAACCTCGACTGCTTGCTTGAACGCTGTTGGAGCTTGCAGGACGGTGAGAAATCCGCCGTTGGTTTGGCAGTAGGTACGAATTTTCATCAGGGTGGTGGGCTGAAGGGTGACATCTTTCAGCAGTAACCGACCTAAGCCACTTCCGGCATGAATCTGGCAGAACGAGGATGATTGAAAAAGTTGGTCAAGTTGCTGGAAAAGGCCAATCGCGGCAGAAGGTCGTATCCCTATTTTGCAAGTAATGGCTGTGTTCTGGGGGGCGATCGTCATTTGTTCTCGCAATCGTTGCCATAGAAGCCGATCCTCTGCCTCTGCAAAGGTCACATGGCTTAATCCCAGAGCCTGCCCGATTTCTTTAACCCGATTGATCTGCTCCTTCACACTCAGTTCAATGCTTTGAAACTGCACAGCCAGTCCAGTTCTTGTTCCCCATCCCAAATCCTGCACAACTGGAACAGAAAGCAGATCGGCACTGGCCGGAGTCAACGCGGAACTCAGCAAGGTCTTCGTGGCCCGGGCAATACTATCCTCCAAGCCACTCAGGACGATCGTTTGCGAGGCTTCCGGTAAGGGATATACCCGAAATGTAACCTGAGTAATAATCCCCAGGGTGCCATAGGAACCTGTTAGCAACTTCATCAGGTCATATCCGGCGACATTTTTCACCACCCGCCCCCCCGCCTTCGCCAATTCCCCATCGGCCCGGACAAAGGAAATTCCCAGCAACATATCCCGCACACTTTGATAACGCTGCCGCAGGGATCCAGTATCCGCCGTTGCCACAATGCCCCCGATCGTGGCCTGGTCTGGATAAGCCGGGTCGATCGCCAGAAACTGCCCCGCCTTAGCCAAAACCCCCTGCAACTCGGCAAATTTCATTCCCGCCTCCACCGTGACTGTCAGATCACCTACCGCGTGTTCAATCAGGCGATTGAGGCGATGGGTGGTGAGCAGAAGGAGAGGGGAGGGATTTTGGGTTTTGGATTTTGGATTTTGGATTTCCAATCCTAATCCCTGATCCCTAATCCCTGACCCCTGATCCCCAATTCCTGATCCCTTGCCCACCAATCCTCCCCAATTTAACTTACTGCCACTGCCACAGGGAATAAGTCGCCAGCCGTGATGATGGGTTGTGGTGACGACATTGGCGAGTTCTTCGGGAGTGGCTGGAGAGACGATCGCGGCAATATTCTCACCGGGCGCGATCGCCGCCTGTAGAACCTCTGGCTGGAGGAATTCTGCTTCAGAACAAACTCCGGAAGCTCCCACAACTCGTTCCAGGGTTTGCAAAATCTTCTGTTGTCTTGAACCCCCGTCCATGCCTGACTGTCCTTGAATGTGTGGGTTTATTCGTCCAGTATCCATTCTGACGATCGCTCTCCCAAATCCAGGGGAATGCTGATGGCTTTACCCAGACGCGGGCGATCGCGGGTTTGTTCAATAAAGGTGCGTACCTGCTCCACTCCGCCCCATGCCTCAAGATAGCTGGCGATTGTGTTCAGGTGTGCCAGATATTCAGCTTCGGTGAGGGGAAAGGAGGCTTGCTCTAGATACTTCCACATCACCAAAACAAAAATCTTGCCCTGAATTCGCCGTAACTGAATATCGTAGGAACGGCCCCATTTATTGAGTAGCAGTTGGTGCAGGTCATTTCCATTCATACGCGATCCAGTATCCCACAGGTGGGGTGGGTAGGATGATGGGTAGAGCGGTAGAAGGGTGGGGATGTAAACATCACAAATCCCAAATCGCAAATCCCAAATCCAAAATGGCATGAGGAGTGAGAGATGGAGAATGGGTGAGGCGTATTGCCACCGGGATGGCAGGATTGGTTAGTGGTCGGCGGCTATGTGGGGTTTACGGTATAGGTCATAGATAAACTTCTTTGTACCAATGACTAATGACTCCGGCAATCACCACCCCAGAGTTAATGCCGATCCGCAGCTGCAGCGGCTCACCTATGCTTTTTGCCACATTCTGAACGGTGGTCTGCATATTGATCGCCAACTGGGCAATGGCATGGGCGTGATCTTTACGGGGAATCGGTAAGCCTGCCGCGACCATGTAAGCATCGCCAATGGTTTTGATCTTTTCCAGCCGATAGCGGTCTACCAGGTGGTCGAATTCGGAAAACAGATGATTCAGTAAGTTTACAATCTGGATCGGCTGCATCTGAGCTGACAGAGCCGTGAAGCCCACAATATCAGCAAATAGAATGCTCACTTCCTCGTAGCTCTCGGCGATCGCGCTATCGTCATCCTTCGGGCGATCGGCAATCGGTTCCGGCAAAATATTGAGCAACAAACGCTCCGACTTTTCCTTTTCCAGGCGGAGAGCAATTTCTGCCTGTCGTCGCCGGGTAATATCGGTGACAATCCCCTCGTAGTAAAGCAGCTTTTCCTGGCAGTCCCGCACTTTGCGGGCATTTTCCTCCACCCAGATGGTGCTGCTATCTTTGCGGTAGACCTCCACTTCAAAGCAGGAAATCACTCCGGTCGGCTGGATTTCTGCCACAAAGTGATCGCGATCGCTGGGATTCACATAAAGCTGACAGCTATTCTTGAGCTTCGCCAATAACTCTTCTGGGGAATCATAGCCATAGACTTTGGCCAGGGCTAAATTGGCACTCAGGTAATCGCCTGTGGGGGAGGTCTGGAAGATGCCATTGATCGCGTTTTCGACAATGCTGCGATACTTGTCTTCGGTTTGCTTCAATAATGCTATCCAGGAAGCGGCTCGTTTGAGCGAGTTCAGCTTCTCGCTGGCGTAATACCGCTTCCGATCGTTTGTGCTGCGTTACATCGCGTGCCACTCAAATGACCGTTTCCTCCGAAATCGGGGAGATATGGGCAGAAAACCACTGTTCCTGGTCTTGGATAAGTAAACTGTATTCAATGGTGATCGTTTTGTTGCAGGCGAGGGCTTCTGTAATACGGTGACAAAAGCGATCGGCTTGATCAGCAGGTAGGATCTCTCGCACGTTCTTACCTACCTGTTCCCGGGGGGAAGCGTAAAGCATTTCGGGATTGGTAGTTACTACTTCCAGACAATAGCCACGGAAGTCAAATATCAAAACGATGTCCCGCATGGCGGCAAACAAACCTGCCAACTTGGCCGCAATTTGTTTATTGTGTAGCACGATACCTAGCTGCATGGTCACGGTATTGACCAATTTCGTCGCTGCGTCAGATTGCTCTTGGACGCTTCTCGTCCAGAACACCAGCACAGCCAACACCTGTCCCTGTTGAGTCAGGATGGGAAAGCCCGCCCCACCTTTCAGCTCACAGACCTGGCTAAAAGATTCGTGTAACCTGAGTACATCTGCCGTCAGCTCTGGTTCGGAAATCCAGACAGGCTCTTGTTGTTGCCACACCTGCGTCGGCAATCCCTGACCGGGCACCAGGGTTAACCGTTCGCGGCCAGAACGAAAGTTTTGCCATTGGTACCGCTGTTGCTCGCTCCACCCATCCGTGTTCAAGTACCGGGCAGGATGGCATTCCAGCGCTTGACCACTAGCCAGGGAACCCACACTTCACCATAAGACCATCCTGTAACCTCACAAATGCCTTTGAGAGTGACCGTCAGGGCAGTTTGGAAGTCACCTGAAACGTGAATGTCTTGAGTAATGGTGAGCAGTAATTCTCTGACTTTCTCGGCTTGCTAACGCTCCGCGATCGCTTGCTGCAACTCCCTATTCTTAGCTTCGAGTTGTTGTTGCAAGGTGCGCAGCTTGAGTTGATGGCGTACTCGCATCAGGACTTCCTGAAACTGGAAGGGTTTGGTGATGTAGTCTGCTCCTCCCACCTCAAATCCTTTTACCTTATCATCAAGGTCATCCGAGGCACTGATAAACAGAATCGGAATGTCGCAGATGAGCGAGGACTGTTTGAGTACGTTACAGACTTCAAACCCACTCATTTCGCTCATGTGAACGTCGAGCAGAATCAGGTCGGGCGCCTGTACCTGCACAGCTTGCAATGCCATGGCGCCATTGGTAGCAAGGTGGACAGAATAGTGTTCACGCTGCAACAAGCGCGACAGGATATGCAGGTTGTGGGGGTCGTTATCGACAATTAAAATGCTGGCTACAGCGCTGATTCTAGAGTCATCGGAAATATTCGGTTCCAGGTTCTTGTTTCTCAAGATGTCTTTTAACAAGATGTCCTTTAGGAAGTTATAGCCATGATCAGTGTTCCCAATCAACATAAGAGATGCCCTTAAACAGGCTCTATGAATGTCCAGATAATCAATGCTGCACCTGCTTCCTAATTTACAAGGATTATTTGCTCTGAACAGAAAGTTTATGCAAAAATTTTTCTCTATTTTTCCGCTTTATGGTTCCTTGATGGAGCAAGTTCTATGGAATTGTTGCAAAATAGAGAGCATGGATGCTGCCTGTTTCAGGGTTTGGCAAGGTGGCAAGTAATCAAAGATACAGCCTTGCAGGATAACTACTTACGACCAAAACCGGCTGGAATTTCTTCGGAAGGCTCATGATCTCCTCAAAGCGATCGCTCCAGTCCCTATTTACGACCAAAATCGGCTGGAATTTCACCCCAGGCTTTCGTATCCCATTTCAGGATCAAATTACTATAGTCATTAGTTCTCAGCCAATTCAGCGCCCTTTCGATTAAATTGAAAATTTCTTCACTGTTGGAGTTTTGTTTCAGAGTTGTGCGAACCTGCTTGTTTCTAACCCAGAGAATCGCGGTTTCTGAATCTGAGTAGATTGGTAAGTCTTTGCCTTGTTGTTTTAAGTAGGCCAGCGCATGCACGATCGCCAAGAATTCTCCCAGGTTATTGGTGCCGTGCGGAATCGGGCCTTGATGAAACAGCACCTCGTGGGTGGCTGTACAAACCCCTTGATATTCAACCGCACCCGGATTGCCTGAACAGGCCGCATCAACACAAATACTGTTTTCAATCAAGTGATGAAGAGAGGGCTGATTGGCTGTGAATCCCTGTTGGCTCTTTGCCTGCTCGACCAGTTCACCATGCTGATTCGCTGATGCGATCGCGGCCTCTGCTTCCTCTCTGGTGTTGAAAGATTTGTATATGGCACCACTGAAGCCTTTCACCTGTTTCTCGCATTGATCCCAACTGGTAAAGATGCCAGTTTGTCGGCCTTTGATCACCGCGTAATATTTTGTCTTTACCATTCTACAGATCACCTTTCTGCTAAACGTTACAGGGGTTCTAGCCCCAGGTGAACCGAATCCCCGACCTGCAGCATCTTTCTGGCTTCTGACGGTGTTAGTCGCGTATTGATCGCTAGACGGTAAAAATGATTGAAACGAGAGGTGTCTACCCAGTTTGGTAGGGTTTGTCGGCGTTGGACTGAGAAGATTTTTTGAAATTCGGGATAGGCTTCTCCCGTCTCTTGATCGCGAGTAGGCACGATGCAGCGCTGGCAGGGATTGACTCCCATGAAATTGACCGTGCCAATCTGAAACGGCACAAAAGTGCCTGTTTGAGCATATAACTGGTCTTCCCAAAATGGTTCGACATCGGCAATCTCCAGGGTGGTTCGCAGCCGTTTTCGTAGACTGTCCACCGTTAAACCGGGAAACCAACTGGCAACTTCCTGGAGAGTTTCGGTACTGATTACGGTGGGGCCGGGAGAGTTCGTGTCATCTGGAAAGCCCATTTCCGCATTGTGAATCAGCTTTACGGGAAAGCCAAAATACTCGCTCAACCATCCCTCTAGCGACACGCGATCGTCATCCAGATGAAACTGTTCCACTGCATCTGATCCTGCAATGTTCAAGGATACAAGATGATTTTCCCAATCAAACTCCGCCCGTAGCTTATGAATAGCCGCGGTACGTTTGCCGTTGACAAATTTGCCCTGGTAATCGACGATCGCATATTCGCGATCGCCCTGCAGTGCCCCGCTGTCCAACACCATCGCCCGCTGCACCGCAATCCCATCCAGTGACTTGATGGGATACAGAATAATCCGACTGAGATAGGGCATGGCTTCAGGCTTCAGGAAGTTTGTACTGTCCCACAATCCGTTTGGCATACTCCGGCACATGGGCTGCTAGTTTTTCGGGATAATGGCGCTTCACGTACAGGTAATTGCGGGTGAAGTGAGAATCGATCGAGAAGCGGGCATATTCCAATCCTTTTGGCCCAATCCGTTTAATCACCACGCCCATCAATTTAGCAGCCCACATGGGTAAGGTCACGCCTTTGTCGTAAGCGGGAATGCTCTGCTGCACGGCTTGTTTGCGATCGCCCTGGGAAGTTACAGGTTGCGTTTCGATCTGATCCTGCACCAGATCTAGCATTTCCTGACCGCGATCGTTCCGCACTACAATCCATTGCCAGCCAAACGGTGCCCCCATGTAACCAACCACCAGATCCGCCAGAGAATTGACGTAATCAAAACAACTCATGCAGGAGGGAGCGAATACATCTTTCAGTTGGTTCGTCTTCAACCCGAAAAACGGCACCGTTTCCGTGGAGCCATCTTCGTGCTTGAAATGCACCCGGAAGTCCTGCATGAATTCGTAGTAGACGACTGTTTCCGGCGATCGACTGGTCGTGTCTAAAAACTTTTGCAGTCCGGCGCGGGTGACATTATCTACACAGGGCGTTCCCAGGACGTAAAGTTTTTCTAGGCCCAGTTGTTTTTCCACCGTTCGCAGGGCCTGAATCTGACATCCCACGCCAATCAACAGCAACCGCTTCATCCCGGATTGCTCGATTTGCTCCAGAACTGACAAATTTGGGGACAGGGTGGGTTTATTCACCCGTGCCGCCAGAATTTCCTCTGGTGTACGCGCAATCACAGGCTTGGGCTGAAAGCGATCGTCCTCGGTATTCTGGACACAAACCACCCCTTCCACAATCCCACGGGTGAGCATCTGAATGGCGATCGAGCTAACAATTCCAGTCCACTGTGCCCCCGGAATTGGCTCTTTTTTACGCGCCGCCATCATCTCCTGATGCACCCCAAAGTACCAGTCATCCTGGTGATCTAAGTTGCGGCTGCGGCCGTGAGCTGCCGCTTCCAACTCGGCGATATGTTGCGTCAGGAAAGCGCACGCCTCTTTCACATAATGAATGTAATAGGTGTCACACAGGCCACACTCGCTACAAAGTTCTTTTGCAGGACGACGGCTAGATGGCTTGAGCGCTTTTGCTTTTTGATGAGGATAAACAGCAGTCATGGGGAGCAGTTTTTTATAGCGGCTTGTCATCAACACTGATGATCACAATAGCCCAATGCTGTCCCCTGAGGATAGAGAAACGAGATTATTCGATTGGCGATTGCCCCTGAAGATAAACTCGTGGATGGGGTGGCAAATCGGATAGAGAGAGGTTAGGCTAGCGGATAACTTTGTCTGAGGGGCAACCCCTATGGTGAAAGAACTGGCCATTCGCACCCAGGATTTGACGAAGCAATTCGATCGCCAGATTGCGGTTCATCAGGTCGATCTGCATGTTGAGG
>NZ_JBRAGO010000015.1:0-55683 GCF_052746595.1 Leptodesmis sp. | reverse complement strand
TCTGGAATATCCAGTCCCTCTAATTCTACTTCTGGTGAAACACGCATGGGAATGAGCCTGTTCAGCCCCTTAAAGAACAGATAAGACAGACCAAAAGCCCAAATCACCAAGGTAATGCACCCAATTACCTGAGCCAGGAACTGACCAAAATCCCCATAAAATAATCCCTTGACCGGGCCAGGAACCCCATTCCACATCCCTCCATAGTAAGCAGAACCATCGGCAAATAGACCGACGGCCAGCACTCCCCAAAGACCACAGACGGCATGAACCGAAATCGCACCCACCGGATCATCCACGTTCAGGTGATCCCAGAATTCGACTGAAATGCAAACTAGCAAGCCCGCGATCGCTCCAATGGTGAATCCGGTGGGTGCGCCTACAAAGCCAGAGGCGTCAGTAATAGACACCAGGCCAGCCAGCAGACCATTCGCCACCATAGCTGGATCGAGTTTACCTACCCTGAAGACCATATAAGCAGCAGCAGTTAGGGTACCCCCAGCACTAGCCAGCATTGTGACTACTGCAATGATACCCACTCGGTTCATCCCCCCTCCGGCAACCCCGAGTGTACTGCCAGCGTTAAAGCCGAACCAGCCAAACGCGAGGATGAGGGTTCCCAATAATCCCATTGGGATATGATGTCCAGGAATCGCATTCGTAGAACCATCGGCATTGTACCTGCCAATGCGTGGGCCTAAGACAATGGCTCTGGCGATCGCACACAATCCTCCAACTCCGTGTACCACCCCAGACCCTGCAAAATCCACGTAGCCATGTCTCCCAACCCAAAATTAACGTCCAGTTGAGACAACCAACCTCTTCCCCAGGCCCAGTTTCCGAATAGGGGGTAGAGAATCATAGAGATGAAGAAGCCGTAGATAAAGAACGTTTTCAGGTTCCATCGTTCTGCCATCGAGCCTGTGGGAATCGTGGCAGCGGTGTCCATAAACACCATCTGAAATAGAAAGAGCGCATAGGTTCCTACATCGTAAGTTTTACCAGTTAAAAACCAATCGTTGACTGCAAAGAGGCCAAATGGCTTGCCAAACAAATTCAAGGTGACTTCTTTTGAGATATCTAATCCGGCAGTACCTCCTAAAGAAGCTGCAGGCATGGCTCCGTGCATCAGGGCAAATCCGGCCATCCAAAAACCAGTTAAGCCAACCACGTAGATCAAAAAATTTATCATCATCGTGTGGGAGGCGTTTTTGGCACGGGTAAAACCTGTTTCCATTAAGGCAAATCCTGCCTGCATAAACATCACCAGAAAGCCTGTGATCAGTGTCCACATCAGATTAATGGCGATTCGGTTTTACCCCCACACTATCGGCTAACTGAGCAGCGAATGGTTCCTTTGTAGCTTGCACCTTATAGGTCTTGTAGTCTCTCAAGCGATCGGCATAATCTGGAGCCTTCTGATCAATTGGCTGGTCGATCACAATACCATTCCCTTCTGCATTTTGTACATCAGCCGCAGTACCCGTTTTGTTGCCTCCCAGATCTCCAGCCAGAGCATATTGAGCGATCAATACAGTGCAGAATACCAGCACCGCTGGCATCATCATCCGGATTAAAAATTTAAGTAATTTGCTACTCTCTTTATGATTTCTTCGCCAACTCTGTTGTCTCATTTCCTATCTCCATAAAGCTGTCTAATGTACCTCAGATTTCTTGTGCAAAAAAGATGCCGCTGAGCACCTAGCAGCACAGGAACAAACGACTTGAAGCAACCCCCTTAATGCTGGAATAGGGCTTCAGGGAAGCTTTTACACAGGAAACATCAGATGGCTGATCCAGTTTTCATGGGAATAATCTCTTTTTACAGGTATTTCCTCGAAGGATCCGTAATAACGCTATAAAAATAGCTTATAGATATAAAATATTTCTCTCTACTGCCGATCTAGATGTCATATAGTGGTTCCTGATCGGATGAAGTACAGCAGGAACCCTGCTGAATAGGCGTTACAGGCATCTCTATGTACCTCACGCCAGCGAGAACCGCTATAGTGCAGTAAGGCGAAAATAATCCTTCGGTTGACTCTATAGCTGTTTCGGGGAGATAGGTAATAGGATCTCCAAGGGGCTGGAGAGTAGGGCTTTACCACGCTTGCGAGCATTGTGAACCACCTCGAAGAACCCCAGATACAGGGGCAATTTTTCTTGAGAAATGCCACGATGAGGCCGCCACCAGGAACGCAGCAACGACCAAAACCCTTCCATTGTATTGACATGGACTTCATAGAAGCCATCGCCAATCTACTAGCAGAAATTGGCTGGCAAAATGGGCGGCGTATCTATGGCACTCTTTTGCACATTGACATCATTGACCAAAAACTTTGGATTCAACGGGATGGTATAGAGGAGGGGATTGCTGATGAACTTGTTGCGTTAGGGGTTCCCAAACAGCAAATTTTTTGGGCTTTAAGCCGATCGATCGCCGCAAAGTCACCGAATTTGCCATCTGATGATCATCATTTCCACAAGCTCACGCTCAAGAATCGATGCAGCTTGGCTTCAAGCTCTATGATGCCTTGCATCTAGCATTTGTTCAGGCTGCTTCGGTAGATATTTTTGACGACGGACGATCGCCTGCTGAGGAAAGCCAAGCAGTATCCTAAAGTCATCGCGATCGCCAAAAGTAGCGCAGCAATATGGTGAAATGGTAGCGACAGCCAATTGTCATCTGTCTACCGTTAGATCTCATTCGTTATCATCAGATTCCCATGAACATGACTCGTCGCCAGTTCCCCGTTGTTCTATCTGCTTTAGCTGTGATAGTTACAGCCTGTACGTCTGCCAATCCTGGTACTTTCACTGGAGGAGCGCCGCAAACTGCAGGAAATGGGTCGATCGCGATCGGGGTGGGGGTGGCGCAAACCAGTAATGTGGCCTTGTTGGGTCAGGAACAGGTGGCCGGAGCCAAAATTGCGGAGAAGTACTTCAATGACAAAGGCGGCATCAACGGAACTCCCATCCGCCTCGTGCTACAGGATACGGCAGGGGATGAGCAGGGGGCGATTAACGCTTTCCAAAGCCTGATCAATCAAGGGAAGGTCGCGGGAATTGTCGGGCCAACGTTGTCTCAGCAGGCATTTAGCGCGGATCCGATCGCAGATCGGGCCAAAGTTCCAGTGATCGGCCCCTCAAACACAGCTAAAGGAATTCCTCAAATCGGTGAATTTGTCTCGCGGGTATCGGCTCCCGTGACAGTTGTGGCTCCTAACTCGGTAAAAGCTGCCCTGAAGCTGAATCCCAATATTAAAAAAGTAGCCGTTTTCTACGCTCAGAACGATGCCTTCAGTAAATCAGAAACAGAAGTCTTTCAGCAGACGGTTAAAGATCAGAACCTGGAACTGGTGACAGTGCAGAAATTTCAAACCACCGACACTGATTTTCAAACCCAGGCTACTTCTGCACTTAACCTCAAACCTGACCTGGTGATTATCTCAGGACTGGCGGCAGATGGCGGTAATCTGGTGCGGCAACTTCGAGAATTAGGCTATCAGGGATTAATTATTGGTGGCAATGGCCTCAATACCTCCAACATTTTTCCAGTTTGCAAATCACTTTGTGATGGCGTGCTAATTGCCCAGGCTTACAGTCCCGAAACTGCGAATGACATCAACAAAGCCTTTCGGGATGCTTACGTCGCCCAGTACAAAAAGGATCCCCCCCAATTCAGCGCCCAAGCCTTTACAGGGATTCAGGTGTTTGTGGATGCTTTAAAGGAACTGGATAAAACCGCCAAAGTGACTCAAAAGCCCTTACCCGATCTGCGAGTTGCTTTAAATCAACAACTGCTTAAAGGGAAATACACCACACCGCTCGGTGAAATTTCCTTCACGCCTGAAGGGGAGATTGTTCAAAAGGATTTTTATGTAGCTCAAATCAAAATGGATCCCGATGGCAATAACGGCAAGTTTACTTTTTTGAAGTAGCCATAATGTCGGACAAGAGCGATCGCTGCTACTGGCTTGAAGCAAGAACAGAATAGCCAAAATAATATCGTTACTCTAGACAATCCAACGGATATAGAAATGATGCTTACTCGCGATGGGTTTATCGTTGTCATCATTTGTATAATGTTTTGCTGATGAGTCATTGCAGATATGCCTGACCTCACAGGCATATCGTATAAATGTCATTAGTATAAATTTCATCAGTAATGCATGATCATTGTCACGGATTACTTGATTGTTTTGTTAAATCCACAATCTCTTCAAAGCAGAAGTCATCCACTAGTTGAGTCAGGGCATTGGCAAGAGAAGCCTGGTCTTCATGAATCTGTTGAATCAATTGAGCAACTAATTTGGCATTCACTTTCATTGCGGCCTGATTCAATTGCTGAACCCACTCTACAGGAATCACAGAGAAACTATCAGTGGTCAGGGTAAAGGGCATAGACTCTTCGTTGACTGCAGGTTGGGCGTGCTGCTTCGCGGATACCACAAAGGTCGGATAGGATTGCGGCTCCGCATAAACGGACTGCAATCCCAGATATTCTGCCATCTTTTCAAAAATGACTTCCGCTTTAAAAGGTTTTCGCACAAAGTCATTACACCCCATCGAAAGAGCAATCCGTCGATCTTCCTCAAACACACTCCCCGTCAGCGCAATGACGATCTGTAGTTCCTGTCTCGTTGCGGCGCAAGCGGCTTTAATCCGTTTGGTTGCCTCATACCCGTTCATCACAGGCATCCGAATATCCATCCAGATGAAATGCGGTGACCAGGCTTCCCATTGGGCGATCGCTTTCTCCCCATTCGCCGCTTCCTGTACCTCAAACCCGATCGGGGCCAATAGTTCAACCAGAATCTGACGGTTCTCCAGCCGATCTTCCACAATCAAGATGCGGTAGGCGGGTTCTCCTGGGGCCAAGCCAATCACTTGCTGATGCGATGTTCCATGCAGATATCCTGCCGCCTCAACGACCTAGGCTTGAATGGATAATCGAAAGGTAGCTCCCTCACCTACCACACTGGTCACGGAAATTTCGCCTCCCATCAAGTGAGCAAACTTCTGGCTGATGGCCAGCCCCAACCCCGTTCCCTCCTGGGATTTGCGTTCGGTTTCCGTTTGCACAAAGGCTTCAAATAAGTGTTCCAATTCTTCGGGCGCAATCCCAGGGCCGGTGTCTTCGACTGCAAAATAAAGAGTGGCAGGAGGTTTTGGATTTTGGACTTTGGGTTTTCCTTTGTTCTGTCTGCTTCCGCCATTGAAACATTTGGTATAACCAATCAATCAGTCCTAGGAGATCAAAGTCATTCTCGTTGAGCGTAATTCTGCCCGCCTCGATCTTGGACATTTCCAGAACATCATTAATCAGCGTCAGTAAATGTTCCCCACTGCGCTTAATGATATGTGGACTACATCAGCAAACCGTTTCAGGTAGAAGAGGTACTGGTGCGGGTCGAAAATCAACTGGCGCTCCGCAGATTACAGGTGCAACGCCAGGCGCGCAATCAACAGCTAGAGGCTGCTGAGGCGGAACTTCGACGTGCCCTGGAACAGGAACAGGCATTAAATCAGCGGATTGAGGAGCTGGCAACCCTGGAAGAGCGCAACCGCATTGCCCGCGACATTCACGATTCTCTGGGACACGCTCTGGTCGCGCTCAATATTCAAATGGAGACAGCACTAGCCCTGTGGAAGGATAATCCAGAGCAGGCTTACGAGTTTTTAGTGGAAGCAAAGCAGTTAGGTTCTAATGCATTGCAGGCAACTCGCCAATCGGTTTCAGATATGCGCTCTGATCCACTTCAGGGTCGGTTATTGGGGGATGCGATCGCTACCCTCTTGCAAGAATTTCAGCGCACGACCGGGGTGCAACCGGAGTATCAAATTCAACTATCTTGTCCCCTGTCTCATCAACTCAGTACGGTGATCTACCGAATTGTGCAGGAAGGACTGACGAACATCTGTAAACACGCTCAGGCCACTGCTGTGCAACTGCAGCTGCGATCGCAGGACTCCGGCCTCTCCCTGACCCTGCAAGATAATGGCAGCGGCTTTCAGATAGCAGCCAATCACTCTGGGTTTGGCCTGCAAGGAATGCGCGAACTGATGTGATTTTGATGGACATCCGGATGCCGATTATAGATGGGGTAACGGCTACGGAGCATTTGTGTCAACAATTTCCAGGAATCAAAATTCTGGTTCTCACTACCTTTGACGATGCCCAGTACATTGCAGAAGCATTGCGAGTAGGCGCAAAGGGCTATCTTCTCAAAGACACCCCTTCCGATGAACTAGCCGAGGTAATTCGTTCCATTCATCGGGGCTATACCCAATTTGGGCCAGGAATTCTGGAAAAGATAATGGCTCGCACACCCACCTCCGAGGCCGATCCTCCCGAAGCGTTGCCACCCGGTCTGCAAGCTCTCACGGCCCGCGAAAAACAGGTGCTGCGGATGATTGCTACGGGAGCCAGTAATCGAGAAATTGCCCAGGCATTGTTTCTCTCGGAAGGGACGGTGCGAAACCATATCTCCCATATTCTCACTCGCCTCAATCTCCGCGATCGCACCCAGGCCGCGATTATTGCTAACTCTTGTCTGTCCTGGTTGGAAAAGGAGTAAGCCCATGACAAATGTCATGGTGCGATCGTGACTTTTAGGGGGTAGAAGCCATGACATTTAGAGGATGAAGGCTCCCTTGCCGATTCGATATTCTATGAGCATCGAACTTAAGGAGGCCCCTCCAACGACTCTCATGTATCGCGGTATTGCCTACAACCAGTCTGCTGCAGTAAGTGTTTCTACCCCCAACAGAGTGATCGGAAAGTACCGGGGTGCCGAGACGCATATTGTTCACCCAACTGAAGCACTAGTGCATCCATCCCGCTGCAACCTGAAATACCGGGGAGTTCCCTATCAGTCCACAGCTAACCCGGTGTTACCAAGCGGCTGGGTGACTGCGTTTTAAACTGTCGAGTCTCCGGGGTTGGTTTCGCTGTCAAATGAACATCAACACAGCAGCATTAATTGCGAAACCCACCCCCACAGGCATCTGCTGGGATCACAATCTAACCTGATATTTTAATCTGGTATTAGTTCCCATAGTCCGGTGGCAGGATTTCAGGTTTCAGAATCTGTTGAATTCGCTCCAAGGTCTGGGTAGCTAGTTGTGCTGGAGAGATTTGGTTATCTGACTGGATTTGCAAGTCGGCTTGGGCGTAGAGCGATCGCCGCTGCTCCATCAAGTCTGATAAGCGGGTTGCTAAATCTGCGGTTTGGAGTAGGGGACGGGTGGTATCTGCTTCCAGACGATGCTGTAATACCGCAATGGGAGCATCCAGCCAGACAACAATTCCGTGACGCAGGTAGCTCCAGTTGGCTTGCCGCAGGACAATTCCTCCACCTGTAGCAATCACTAAACATTTATAGGCAGACAGTTGGGATAACACCTGAGTTTCCAGGTTCCGAAAAGCGGCTTCTCCCTGCTCGGCGAACAGATCGGCGATCGTTTGTCTGGTGGCTTGCTCAATCACAGCATCGGTATCGAAAAACTGGTAGCCTAACTGGTGGGCGATCTCCCGGCCTACGGTGGTCTTGCCCGTTCCCATCATGCCGATTAAGTAAATATTGGTGCCCTTTAAAGAATCCTTCACAAATCTATTAAGTAAGTCAGTAAACACAAACGCTGAGATAGGACTGCCCTTTGTCCTCTGTCATTGGTCGCTGGGGACAAGCCGCTAATCGACCAAACCCATGGTAACTAACGCTGGGGACGATCGCGCCCCTCTCTTTCCCAGGATGCGTCATTGTCCTCTTCAAACCAATCGTCGGCATTTTCCTCAGCCATCGGAGGTCCGTCATCCAGAGGCCGATAAGGGGGGACAATCACCCGATAATCGGCGTCGACTACGGGTTCTTTGGGGCGAGGTGGCGGTTCTGAGTCGCGGTAGCTGTAGGAGTAGGTGGAACCAGAACGATCACGGCGACGGGGTTCCTGGGGTTTTTCAAACTCGGTGCGTGGCCGTTGAGTAGGGGGTGTTTCAGGGCAGAAGGCTGGAGTGCGATCACGCGGAGTTTCCTCCCAATCCTCACTGGCAGGGGCTTCCCAATCATCCAGAGAATCCGGAGCGGCGGCAGTCGATGTAGATGTGGCGGTTGATGATGCGTGCGGAGTGGATGTCTCGTAACCGCTCCAATCCTGCCATGCGGAATCATCCTGGCGGTAGGTCTTGGCTGCGTCCTCTGCAGCCCTAGCTGAATCTGCTCGAGGCGTGGCTGGAGCAGGGGGATTTTCTGCCGCTCGTCGCATTGCTCGTTTAAACTGCGATCGCAGGAACTGCCGCGCCACAAAATGGGACAGACTAAACAGAAAGCTAATCGCCATTGTCGTTAAAGCACACGCGGCCAACGCTCCCAACACCCACCAGGAGAACGGCAACGCGGGAGTTTTTATTCCTAAAAACGTTAGCGCCAGGGTCGGAGTCAGGTTCTGGAGCGTGAACAGAACTACTACAGCGGCGATCGTCAGCAGCAGAATCAGACGAAATAGCATGATTTGAGCACTCTCCCATCAGCCTTTAGCCTTCAGCTTATCTCACAACCCTCCTGGCTGGCTGAGATTTTCTTGAACGCAGCGCTAACATTACGGCATAAAAATAAGGCTGAAGTTTGGAGCAATTAGATTAACTGGGCTTCCCGTTCTCGCTGCATGGTGTGCAGTTCTTGCTCTAGTTCCTTGATGTGAAGCCATCCTACAAAACCGCTGTAAAGACAATTTCCTTGAGGACAAGCAACAAAGACATGGGGAATGCCCAGAGGATCTTTCCAGAGCCGCAGGGTTACGCCATTTTCAAAGGTAAAGAACACTTTGGCCCAGCGAAAGTCCCGGTAGTGCCCATCCGTCATCCCAGGAATTTGTTGCAAGCGATGAATCAGGATATGGGCGAGGTCTGGTTCAGGATGGGGGCCTTTCGGTAAGAGCCAAAACTCTTGAATGGCTACTGCCACGGCAGGATGGTTTCTCAGGGCGGCATGAGAGACTCCTGATAAAAGCACAAACTCTGCCCCAAAGATCTTAGTGGATGACACTGGAATCGTGCCATCACTACCGCCATCAATGTCTCCGGCAATCACTAGGGTGGGAATCTGAGCGGCGATCGCCTCCGCCAGGGTTCTGCGATTCACGCCTAAATCTCGCGCCATTCCCAATCCAATTCCCAAAGGATCCAGGATTCGGGCTAAATCTGCTCCTCCCACAGGCGACCCCACCAGCACTAATGACTCGACATCGTCAAACCATTCAGGATGGCGGTTCAAGACCTCCAGCCAGATCAGCCCACCCAGAGAATGGCCAATGATGCGAATCGGAACTTTGGGGTAACGTAGAGATGTGTTGATTACCAGTTCTTCAACTGTCTGGATCAATGGTTCAATCCGCAGCCAAGTACGCAGATACCCCAAACTGGGAGTAATCACCAAGGTATTGGACTTTGCAAGACTGGAAGCGAGGACTGCAATTCCCTGGCAATCGTCGGCCCAACCATGTTGAGCATAAAGAATAAAGTCTGGTTTGTCAGATGCCATGCCTCACCTATTTTGCTGAATCAGCTTCTGTTACACAGTATTGCGTCATTGCGTCTGGATAATAATCAAACCTTGTCAAAGAGGATGTTTGAGAAGTTCTCCTGCTGGTAACGAAACGATTTAGATCCCCCCTAAATCCCCCTTGAAAAGGGGGATTTAGGGGGGATCAACAGGTGCCTTTCGTCACACAAATGACTTTTCAAACACCCTTTGAGTCTTGACCCGTAGTTTCTCTGAGCGAAAAACAACCGTTTTCTAACTGCATCTGGTTTAACTATTAATTGCAATTGCTACGGTTAGATAAGGCCTCTTTAACCTTGAAGATAAAGGTTTTTCAGGTATGGCAGTTTCTAGGTTACCAGTTATAGCTTTGCCTATTATTAGCAGACTTTAACTGGTGGCAAAGGGAGCAGGCAGAAGAAGCACTTGACTGGTTTGCACTAGAATAAACGGGCTATGACATTGACCTGTACGGATCACGGGCTACTCTTTACCGTGTATTCTGTCTAAACAGGTTTTTCTGCCCTGGCGTAAAGGTTGCCGCTATGTCGAGTCAAGTTGCCCATTCTCAAAATACTTTTAGGGTTTCAGAAGCATCCCTCTCTGCTGGTGGGCAACACTGGGTAGAGGTACTGGTGGATTGTCCTGGTGCTCAGGGGCTGTATACCTATCAGGTGCCCCCTGATCTAATGGTGCAACCGGGAGATATTCTGAGTGTCCCCTTTGGTCGTCAGCAGGTAGGCGCGATCGCCATCGACTGCCCCACCTACCTTCCCGCAGGACTAGAGTTAGCGCAGGTGCGAGCCGTTGACGCGATCGTCCACGCAGGCTTCTTCTCCCCCCGCTACTGGAGCCTGCTTAAACAAGTTGCTGCTTACTACGGCACCTCCCTGATGGCTGTCATTCGGATCGCCCTTCCTCCTGGATTATTAGCCCGATCGCAACGCCGCATCCGCCTCACAGAACCTTCTGCTGATGGGAATTATCCTTCCTCCCCTTCCCCCTCCTCCTCTTCTCCCAATTCCCAATTCCCAATTCCCAATTCCCAATCCCTCTCCCCTTCTGCCCAACATCTCCTTTCCCTGCTCCAATCGAGCAAGACCGGAAACTATAGCTGGCAATACTTGCAGCGCCAGGTTCCGGGAGCCTATCACGGCTTGCAGGAACTATTGAAAGCAGGTTGGGTCGAAAGTTACCTGGAAGCGCCCGCTCCTGTCCGTCCGAAGCAACGGCAAGCCGTTACCCTAACCTCACAATCCTTTGCGCTGGATGACCTGAGTACCCGCCAGCAAGAAATTTTGCAGGTACTCAAGCGGCAGGGCGGAGAGCGCTGGTTAACCGATGTATTACAGGAATGTCAGACTAGTTCTGCAACGTTGAAAAGTCTGGCCCGGAAAGGCTATCTCACCATTCAACCTCAGGAAGTGCTGCGATCAGATACATCTGGAACGATCGTTGCTGACACCCCAAAGCCCCTCACTCCAGATCAATCTGCGGTACTAGAACAACTGCTGGCCCTAAGTGGCTTCAATCAAGTTCTGTTGCATGGAGTCACCGGATCTGGCAAGACGGAGATTTATCTGCAAGCGATCGCGCCCCTCCTCCAACAGGGAAAATCTGCCCTGGTGCTGGTGCCGGAAATTGGCTTAACGCCGCAACTCACCGATCGCTTTCGTGCCCGCTTCGGTGCTCAAGTTTGCGTCTACCACAGTGCCCTATCTGATGGAGAACGGTACGACACCTGGCGACAGTTACTCAAGGGAGAAAGCCAGGTGGTGATTGGCACGCGATCGGCCATCTTTGTCCCCCTCTCCAATCTCGGTCTGATCATCCTGGACGAAGAACATGACAGTAGTTTCAAGCAAGATCAGCCTGCTCCCTGCTATCACGCCCGCACCGTCGCTCAATGGCGAGCCGAACTGGAAAACTGCCCCCTCCTGCTGGGATCGGCCACCCCCGCTCTGGAAAGTTGGGTACTTTGCCACGATCAATCCAAAATCCAAAATCCAAAATCCAAAATCGATTCAGAACCCTTCAATTCAAAATTCAAAATTCAAAATTCAAAATTCCTGTCCCTGCCCACTCGCGTTCACGATCGCCCCCTGCCCACAATCCAGGTGATCGATATGCGCCAGGAATTGGCCCAGGGCAATCGCTCTATTTTTAGCCAGACCTTGCAACGAGCACTGCAAACCCTCCAGGAAGAGGGGCAGCAGGGTATTTTGTTTGTTCCGCGACGGGGCCACAGTACCTTTGTCTCCTGTCGCAGTTGTGGGTATGTGATGGCCTGTCCCCATTGCGATGTCTCTCTCACCTATCACCAGCCCGTTGCCGGCTCCCGGTCTACTCTGCGCTGCCACTATTGCAATTACCAGCAGAGCCAACCCGATCGTTGTCCCTGCTGTGACTCACTGTACTTCAAACATTTTGGCAGCGGTACTCAGCGAGTCGTCCAGGAACTGGCTCAGGAATTTCCTGAGTTAAGAATCCTGCGGTTTGATAGCGATACCACCCGCACCAAAGGGGCACACCGATCGCTGTTGACTCGCTTTGCTGAGGGAGAAGCCGATCTACTGGTTGGTACTCAAATGCTGACAAAAGGAATTGACCTGCCTCAGGTGACCTTAGTGGGCATTGTGGCGGCAGATGGTCTGCTCCATTTCTCTGATTACCGGGCCAGTGAACGCACGTTTCAAATTCTGACCCAGGTGGCAGGTCGCAGTGGTCGGGGCGATCGGGCTGGACAGGTACTCTTGCAAACCTACTCTCCTGACCATCCCGTCATCAAGGCCGTTCAGCAACAGGATTATGCCGCCTTCGTTACCACTGAATTGCAACAGCGACAGGCTCTTCGCTATCCTCCCTACAGCCAACTGCTGCTGTTCCGACTCAGTAGCGAAAATCCTGTGGCCGTGCAACAAACCGCAGACCGAATTGCCCAATTCCTGGCTCCTCTGGAAGCGATGGGTGTGGAGCGATTAGGCCCAGCCCCGGCCACAATTCTGCGAGTTGCCCGTCGCTACCGCTGGCAGATTCTTCTGAAATTCCCGCTGATCGGCACTCCTGAAGCCGTTTCTCTGGTGGATCTGGCCCAGCTACGATCGCTCTGCCCCAGCACCGTCAGCCTGACTCTAGATGTTGATCCACTAACCATTGGCTAAGAATGAAGCTTGATGCTGCTACAAGACGCTGATTGAAGTCGCCAATGAGCTGGAAATAATTCAGCTAAACTTGTATCTATGAAGGCTCAAAGTGCCACGATACAATATCTAAGGCGGGTTTATCAGTGTTAAGCAGATGCAGGCTCTCGATACGATCGCGGCGGTTCCCGGTCACTTCTGGCAATGGCGGCAACAATCGATTTATTACGTGAAAGCAGGAGAACGACGGCTCGATCGTCCTCCTTTGTTGTTGATCCACGGCTTCGGGGCCTCCACCGACCACTGGCGCAAAAACGTTGCTGGGTTAAGCCAGGACTTTGAAGTGTGGGCGATTGATTTGCTGGGCTTTGGCCGATCGGCAAAACCGGAGATTCCCTACAGTGGCGACGTCTGGCGCGATCAGCTACATGATTTCATTACGGAGGTAATTGGTCAACCTGTGGTGCTGGCCGGCAATTCGCTGGGTGGTTATGCGGCCCTTTGCGTGGCGGCTCAACGGCCTCAATCTGCTGTTGGATTGGTACTGATTAACAGTGCTGGCCCCTTTACCGATATTCAGGGCACAACTAAACCCGATCCAGTGCGAGCGGTGATGGGCAGTGTGGTGAGAACCCTATTCCAGCAGGACTGGGCCAGCTTTTTGCTGTTTCAATATGTGCGACAAAAGCCGATGATTCGCAAAACCCTGGAAAAGGTGTATCTGGATCAAAGTGCCGTGACCGATCGGCTAGTGGAAGAAATCTATCAGCCCTCCTGTGATCCGGGTGCGCCCAAGGTGTTTGCCTCTGTCTTCCGCACTCCTCAGGGAGAAAAAGTGGATGTTCTACTTGGCCAACTTACCTGCCCCCTGCTAATGCTGTGGGGCGAAGCCGATCCCTGGATTAATGCCAGAGAACGGGGTGCCAAGTTTCGTCACTACCATCCTCAATTGACGGAATACTATCTGCGGGCAGGTCACTGTCCCCACGATGAAGTCCCCGATCAGGTGAATGAGTTGCTGCGATCGTGGGTCTTGTCTTTATAGCCATCTGCCCCAATGTAAGACTGACCACCGGTACTAGCATCGATGAACAAAACCGCATCGGGTTGAGGTTCATTGTCTAAATCCAGGCGAACCGTTGGATTGTCTCCCAATCGGACGTTTGGAGTGGCAACTTTATAACTCCAGAGCCAACCGATTACATCGCCATGAGGTTCAGTGTGGGGTTCAAAGCGGAGGGGAGAAGCCATGTAAACGATTCCTTCTATCAGTTCGGCCTTTTTCAGGTCAGGCATAGCTGTATAGCGGTGTTCAAACTCCAGGTGAGTCAGACGATCGCCATTTTCCAGCGGCGGAATCGACAGGCCAATTCGATTGAAGGATGCAGGGGAAGAAGTCATGGCAATCACCCAGACAGGAACTAAGGATATTACTGCTGAGACAATCGCTTCACATCTTCACTGCCCAGCAATTTGTGAGCCTCCTGTAAAATCGTGGGAATTTTGTCAGCATGGGGACTGTTTTTCAGGAATGGCTTAATCTCATCCATGTCGATCTGATCCACTTTCACCCCAGGAAACCAGTGGCTGGCCTGTCCCAGCATGTTGTAACGGACTTTGGCAAACTCGATCAGGTCATAGGCAGTCGCCAGATTCCACAACCACAGAATGGTGCGAACATTGAAGCCTCCCGGCATGACTTCTGGTGCAGGTAAACCCACCTCCCAGGTGGTGTACCAGTCTTGCCCTAAACGCGCGATCGCTTCCTGCTCCAAGCGCTGCTGAATCGGAGCCAGAATTGCCTCGGCGTGATCGAGATTATTCAATGCCTTCAAATGCTCATCAAAATCCTGGGGACGGGCTGCTCCCACACTCAAGGTATGTACCTGGGGATGACTGAGACAGAACAAGTCATTAAATACGATCGGACTAAGTGGCGCACAAAGATCTACCAATCGTTGCGGTGGGTTGTAAAGCATTCCGCCTTTGTCAGAGGGGCTGATGATAAAAACGCCCATATCCTGACGGGTGGCAGCAGCGATCGCATCCCAGTTGCGCTGATTGATGTAATACCAGTGCAGGTTCACATAGTCGAATTGCCCTGTCTCGCAAGCTTGAATAATCACGTTAGTAGAGGCGTGGGTAGAAAAGCCAATAAACCGAATCCGTCCCTGCCGCTGAAACTCCTGGGCCACCTCCAGACAGCCGCCCGGACGAATGGCCCATTCCAGAATCTCAGCCGTATTAATGCCATGCAGTCCCAATAAATCAACTGTGTCTAGCTTTAAGTAGTTCAGGGAGGTTTCTAAGTGGCTGCGAAATTCTTGAGGATCAGCCGTCGGAGCTACCTTGGTTTGAACGATTAGCTTCTCACGAGGTAGAGTCGGCAAAATCTGACCCAATTGCATCTCAGAACTACCGTAGCCGCGAGCTGTCTCAATGTGATTAATGCCAACTTCCAGCGATCGCCGAATCGTGGCTGCTAAATTGGCCTGATTATCCGCTGGTACTTCCGACAGGGGAACATCCTGCCACTTGTATTGATAGCGCATCCCGCCGCAGGAAAACACAGGCATTTGCAGTTCAGTTCGGCCAAACCGTCGATATTGCATAGGAGGGAACAGATTAAACACCATTCACTATCCACTATCTCCTATTCATTCATTTCCTGGTTCAATTCCCTGCGATCGCAACCGTGCTCTCATCCGCTCAACTTCTCACTTACTTGGCAACTTCTGCGCGTTGACATTCCTGTTCTGCCCGTTGGTGTTCCTCCTCGGCGATTTACTGCATAGCCCGTTTGGGAGCAGAATGAGTTCTCACTTGGGGTTCACGAGGTGAAGAATTGGCCCTGGAACAGTGCCCTGAGACATAGAACCCCCTTGAGTTTTTCCCCATGGTAGGCGTTAAACCCTATTTCCTGATTTCCCGGACATTAGGCTTACCATCTACGACTTCACCCACCAAAACCAGATCGGTCATACCAACAAACAGGCCATTTTCCAGTACACCGGGAATATTGTTGAGGGTTTGCTCCAGTTCAGCAGGATTATCGATACCGTTGGGAAATTTTACATCTAGAATTAAGTTGCCCTGATCGGTAACCACTGGACCTGCTTTCTTAACACCCATTCGTAACGTGGGTTGGCCGCCCAATTTTTCAATGGCGATCGCAACTGGATTCAACGCTTTAGGCACGACTTCCACTGGTAATAAAAAGTTGAGATTGAGTTTTTCCACTAGTTTGCCGCTATCCACAATCACAACAAATTGTCTAGCAAAGGATTCCACCAGTTTTTCTTGAAAATGAGCCGCTCCACCGCCTTTAATCAGATTCAGGTTGGGATCCACTTCATCGGCCCCATCGATCGCAATATCGATCGCATCCACCACATCTAGACTGGTTAAAGGAATGCCGCACTCCCGCGCCAGCACTTCTCCCTGAAACGAGGTGGTAATTCCTCGAATATCTTGCAACTCGCCGGAGCGCAGGCGAGCACCCAAGGCTTGAATCATAAATGCTGCCGTTGACCCGGTTCCCAGTCCTACAATAGAACCTGACTGCACCATCGCTGCAGCCGCTTCTCCAACCTGCTTTTTACTCAGCGTTACCGGATCTAGATCTACAGACATAGTTTCTCAATATCAATGGACAGTAGTGGGGAAGTTCTAAGTTCTAAGTTCTAAGTTTTAAGTTTTGAGTTGGAACTTACCTTCTGCTAACTCAAAATTGAGAGCTTAAAACTTAAAGCTATTCAAACTTCTTCCTTCGTCAGTCTACTATCTTGGCGTGACCATCTATGAGCCAAACCGACGATTTTTCAGAGGTCGAATATCAAGTCTGGTGTGATCGGGCGGATGCCTCAAAGCAACTGGGCCAGTACGAGGACGCGATTGAGCACTGCGATCGTGCTCTGGAGATTTGTCCTACGGGGCATTCGGCCTGGAATCATCGAGGCATTGCTTTGCATCGTCTGGGGCGCTACGAGGAGGCGGTGGCCAGTTACGACCGGGCCATTCAAAGTCTGCCAACCTTTCATACTGCCTGGTATAACCGGGGGCTGTCCTTAGAAAAGCTCAATCAGAAGATTGCGGCGCTGGCCAGCTATGAAACGGTAGTGCAGCTACAACCGGAGCATGCCCTAGCGTGGCGTCAACGAGGAAAAATTTTTGCGGCCCTGGAACGGTACGAGGACGCAATCGTCAGTTATGACAAGGTATTAAGCCTGGTGCCGGACGATGCAGAGTCTTGGAAGCGACGGGGGCAGAGTTTGCGGCGGTTGGGACAGGATGAGGCGGCTTTAAGTAGTTATGGAACGGCTCTGGAACTGGATCCTGACGACTGCTCGACCTGGAAAGCGCAAGCTAATTTACTGTTTGATCTGCAACGCGATAACGAAGGGCTGCAATGTTTGGATAGGGTGTTGGAGCTAGACCCAAATGACTACCAAACCTGGAACTTAAAGGCGATCGTGCTGGCAAGATTAGACCAATGGGAACAGGAAGTTGATAGCCGCGATAGTGCTTTACAACTGAACTCTACCGACCCAGAGATGTGGACTCAACAAGCGGCTTCGTTACAGAAATTGCGCCGTTATGAAGAAGCCGTGATCAGTTATGACCATGCTTTAGAACTGCAACCGGATAACTATCAACTCTGGCATCAGCGAGGACTGGTACTACGGCGATTAGGTCAGTTTGAAGGGGCAATCGCCAGTTTCAATCAAGCCTTGAGTCTCAATCCTGATTATTACCCTGCAACTCGCAGCCGCCTGTACCTGTTGCTTTCCACGGGGCAGATTGTGGGGCATTTGTTGGGTAATTGCAGTGCGATCGAGCGTCAGTCCCTCTGGAACGACTTGCAAAATGTTGGTCAGTCTTTCGTCAAAACCAAACTGCCGGCTTTGGTGATTTTGGGCCTAACGGCACTGTTCAGTACTCACAGTAAAGGCTTAGCGATCGCGATCGCGGCTGTCTTCACCATTATTGCCATTTGGAGCGATTTAATCCGGGAAGCAGACAAGGGTTAACCGCTATCGAGGTATTACAGCCTGTCTAGGCTACACCTTGCCACCAACCGCTGCCAGAATTTGATCCAGACTCAGTTGCAATTCGGGAAAGACGAGTGACTCAACCCGCTGCTCATCTCGGAATTGCTTCACTTGATACTTGCCTGCCTCGTTCAACGAATAAACCGAAAAAGTTGGTTGCTTGGGAGTGCCTCAGATCGCCGATTTTTAGGCGGGGGACTGATAGCGACTAAGAAAGACCTGGCAGAAATCGCAGATCTAGGAAACAGGCTACATTCTTTCTAACGTCGGAATCCCTAGCAGGGAAAGCCCTAGTTTGAGTGTGCGGGCAGTCAAGTCACAGAGGGCGAGGCGGGAGGTGCGCAGGGGTTCTTCGGCTTGCAGGACGGGGCAGCGATCGTAGAACTGGTTGAATTTCTGGCTGAGTTCAAACAGGTATTGACACAGCCGATTGGGGAATAACTCCTGCCCCACCTGATCCACAATTTCATCCAGTTGCAACAGGTGTCTGGCTAAGACAAATTCGCTGTCTTCCTGCAGCAGAATTTTGGCATCCGCTCCCAACTGTTCAAAGTCAATCTGACCTTTGCGGCTGATGCCCTGCACTCGTACATAGGCATACAGCATATAGGGTGCCGTATTGCCTTGCAAAGCCAGCATTTTATCGAAGCTGAAAATGTAATTACTGGTGCGGTTCTGGCTCAAGTCAGCATATTTAACCGCACTGATACCCACAACTTGAGCGACATGATTGATAAATTCTGGAGTTTCCTGCCGTCCCTCTTCCTGGATCCGGGCTTCTAAATCGGCACGGGCGCGATCGACCGCTTCATCCAGCAAATCTCGCAGGCGGACGGTTTCGCCCGATCGGGTTTTCAGCTTTTTGCCATCCTCGCCCTGTACTAAACCAAAGGGGACGTGAACTACATCAATTTCGTCTGGTAGCCATCCAGCCCGACGCGCCACCTGAAAGACTTGAGCAAAGTGGTTAGCCTGTCCGGCATCGGTGACGTAAATAATTCGGTTGGCTTGATCCTGCTGTATGCGGTAGCGCAAAGCAGCTAAATCCGTTGTGGCGTAGTTGTAGCCGCCGTCAGATTTTTGCACAATCAGGGGCAGGGGATTTCCTTCCTTATTGGTAAATCCTTCCAGAAACACACATTTAGCGCCCTGATCTTGCTCCAGCAACCCCAACTTCTCCAAGTCAGCTACCACATCCGGTAGCAAAGGATTGTAGAAAGACTCTCCTCGTTCCGTGATATTGATATCCAGCAGATCGTAAATCACTTGAAATTCCCGACGAGATTGGTCACACAGCAGTTGCCAAGCGCGACGGCTATCCTCATCTCCTGACTGTAATTGAACAACTTCCAACCGGGAGGCTTCCCGGAAGGCTGGATCTTCATCAAACCGCTGTTTAGCTTTTTTGTAGAAGGCTACCAGGTCGCCCAAATCGATCGCGTCTGCGGTGGTCAGTGCCTCCGGAGCAACTTCTCGCAGGTAAGTGATCAACATCCCAAACTGCGTGCCCCAATCGCCGACATGGTTCAGGCGTAAGACATCGTGACCCTCAAATTCCAGAATTCGGGCAATACAGTCGCCAATGATGGTCGATCGCAAATGGCCGACATGCATTTCCTTGGCAATGTTGGGACTGGAGAAATCAACAATCACCCGTTGCGGATTCTTGGCTGGCTCTACTCCCAATCGAGGATCGGTTTGCATGCGGGCCAGTTGGTTTTCCAGGTAGCTCGCTTTCAAGGTCAGGTTGATGAACCCCGGCCCTGCGATCGCAGGAGGTTCACATGTATCTGCCAGTGCGAGATGTTGCACAATTTGTTCTGCGATCGCTCGGGGAGACTTCCCCAATGGTTTTGCCAGAGACATTGCCACATTGGACTGAAAATCCCCAAACTTGGGATTACTGGTTGGCATCAACATCGGATCGGCGTTGCCAAAGTCCTCTCCAAAGGCGGCGACTAGCGCATGCTGAAACTGGTTTTTTAACTGGGCGATCGTCGAGTTCATTGTTCGCAGTAGATCGTGGACAGTGAATAGCTGGCAAGGAGCGCGATGATGAGAGGGAGTGATGGTGTGACTTCCACCCTTTCATTATCCCTTTGCCTCTGCCATCTTGCTCATCCGCTCACTCTCCTATCATCTCATCATCTCACTCTTCCACCTTTCCTGGGTTTTCGTCTTTTACCAGAGGGAAACTACCGCATGCCACGTCTCTACGATTTGTGGGTAACAACTGTTTAGGAAATCGCCTTAGACGAAGCGCATACTTAAATCTAACCAGGACGATCGCGTTACAGGGGCACTGCTGGAAATGTAATCTACTCCTGTTTCAGCCACAGCCCGAATTGTATCCAGGGTAATATTGCCGGAAGCTTCAATCTTGATCCGTTCATTGGTCTGCCGAATCCGTTGCACCGCCTGTTGCATCATCTCCAGGGACATATTATCCAGCATGATGATATCGGCCCCATGCTGTAAGGCTTCATCCACCATCTGCAGAGTTTCGGTTTCCACTTCAATGGTCAGGGGATAGGGCATATGGGCACGCACCTGAGCGATCGCCGCCCCAATTCCTCCCGCTGCTGCAATGTGATTGTCCTTAATCATTACTGCATCATCCAGGCCCAGGCGATGGTTGACCGCTCCGCCAACCTGCGTGGCATACTTCTCCAGCAATCGCAAACCCGGTGTAGTTTTACGAGTATCCACCAATTGGCACGGCAAGTCGTCAATTAAATCCACATACTTACGAGTCAGGGTTGCAATTCCACTCAGCCGCATGGCCAGATTTAGGGCGACGCGCTCTGCCATTAATAAGGCATCCATGGGGCCTGTTAGCGTGGCGATCGGCTGTCCTTGCTCGCACCATTGCCCTTCTTCAACCGTGGGCTGGAAGGAAACCTGATGATTGAGCAGATGGAAGACCCGGGCAGCAATCGGCAATCCAGCGACCAGACCAGATTCTTTGATCAGCCATTGAGCCTGACCAACTTGAGCGCTGGCCGGAAAGAGAGCTTGCGTTGTGCGATCGCCCCGTCCAATATCTTCCAGCAACCAGTTTTGCAATAGGGAATCCAGCACCAAAAACGGTGGCAAAATAGCCGTTGAATGTTTCATTCCCTTTCCTGACCCCCACAATCTCATACCGCTATTCATGACCCACCATCCACTATTCCCTATCCACCCGATCTCAATCCAAAATCGCCCATCCCACATCCAAAATGCTATCAACCATCAGTTGGCACGATCGCTTTGGCGAGGGCGATCGTTATAGGGTTTTAGCCTTATAGCCTGCTCATTGGAGTTGCCATAGTTGCTAGTATTTTGGAGTAAGGAAACTATTTATTGTCTCAAGGGGATTTATCACTCGCTGCTTTTGGGGATGATTACAGTGGAAATCCTCAAAAGAATCGTTTTGTATGGCATCCTCCTGGGGTTCTGCAATACAGTTCCTTGTTCATCGTCCTACCTTCAATAATATTCATGCAGACTGAAGCATTTAGTGAACTGTTTCCGCTACTAGCTGCCGCCAATACAGAAACATTATCGTGGTTGCTGGCCGCTGCTGTTGAACATGAGTATCCAGCGGGGCGAGCGGTGCTGATGGAAGATGCCTGGGGCAATGCGGTTTATTTTATTGTCTCCGGTTGGGTGAAAGTGCGGCGATTATCCGGGATAGGTGAAGATAAAGTCGTCACTTTGGCAATTTTGGGTAAGGGCGACTTCTTTGGCGAAATGGCCATCTTAGATGAATCTCCCCGTTCAACCGATGTGATTGCAATGTCTGCCGTTAAGCTACTTAGCATTTCGGCCCAACGATTTATTCAAACTCTTTTCAAAGACCCACAACTGCACCATCGTATGTTGCAGCTCATGGTGCGTCGGCTACGTCAAACCAACTTACGCTTCCAACTCCAACACCAACCGCCTGCTATAAAACTTGCGAATAGCCTGGTGTCCCTGGGCGAAAACTATGGTCAGCATACACCCAATGGCACTGAAATCTTTAATATTCCGGCTCAAGATCTGGCGGATGTGAGTGGTATCGGAGTTGAAGAAACCTCCAAGATTATGGAGAAGTTAGAAAGTAAGGGATGGATTACAATCGATCCGGCCAAACAGGCACTTTATCTCGTCAATATGAAGCAGTTGGTCAATTTGGCGAGTAAGGTGTGAGACTGGGGAAAGGGCAGGTCCGCATCGTAAAGGAGCAAATATCAGTATGAATCGTGAAGCGTTTGGGGGAGAACAGGACGCTCAATTTGCCCCCTGGGAAAATTTCAGACCAGGCTCCGAGTTAAAAGATTCACCAGATCATCCTCTGCCCTCTGCACCCGGCTTGCAACTGCACTATCAAGTAGCAATGCCCCACCCCGAAAATCACCTGTTCGAAATCACATTGACGGTGCGGGGATGGCAAAGCGATCGCCTCAATCTGAAAATGCCCGTCTGGACTCCAGGCTCTTACTTGGTTCGGGAATATGCTCGACATTTGCAAGATTTTACAGCTGTAGATGGGCAGATGGGCGCTCCTTTAAGCTGGCAGAAGGTGGGAAAAAACCACTGGCAGGTAAATTCCCAGGGAGCAGATGAGGTCACTATCCGATACCGCATTTATGCCAACGAGTTGACTGTGCGAACCAACCATTTAGATGGTACTCATGGTTACTTCAATGGGGCTGCTCTGTTCTTCTACATTCCGGGCTATGAGCTTTATCCAGTGCAAGTGACGATCTCCCCCCCAAAACCGGAGTGGCAAATTGTGACGGCTCTACCACCAGTGGCCGGAGAGGTAAATACCTTTATTGCTAAGAATTTCGATACGCTGGTGGATAGCCCCTTTGAGATCGGTCATCATACTGTGTTTGAGTTTGAGGCTATGGGCAAACCCCATCAACTGGTCGTCTGGGGTGAGGGTAATCTTGAGCCAGAGCGTTTGATCGCGGATATGCAAAAAGTGATTCAAACAGAAGCTGATCTGTTTGGAGGCTTGCCCTACGACCGCTATGTGTTTTTGCTTCACCTTGCTGGCCAGGGATTTGGCGGTTTAGAGCATAAAAATAGCTGCTCCTTGATCTATCAGCGCTTTGGGTTCCGCAATAAGGACAAATACGATCGCTTCATCCAGTTAGTCGCCCATGAATTTTTCCATCTGTGGAATGTCAAGCGGATTCGACCGCAAGCTTTAGAATCTTTTGATTACGATCAAGAAAACTATACGCCGTCCCTCTGGTTCAGTGAAGGAACCACGAGTTATTACGACTTGCTTATTCCTTACCGGGCAGGTGTGTATGATGCTCAAACTTACCTGTCTGCCCTGAGTAAGGAAATCACCCGATTCCTGACTACTCCTGGACGGAAAGTACAGCCGCTGGCTGAATCCAGCTTTGATGCCTGGATTAAGCTCTACCGCCAGGATGCCAACAGCCCCAACACCCAGATGTCTTACTATCTGAAGGGCGAAATGGTGTCTCTGCTGCTAGATTTGCTGATCCGGGAGCGGCACAACCATCAGCGATCGCTGGATGATGTGATGCGTCAGATGTGGGAACAGTTTGGCAAGCCAGAAATTGGGTTCACATCCGAGCAGTTGCAGCAGGTAATTGAAGCGATCTCAGGCTGTGACCTTTCCGATTTCTTCGATCTCGCCCTGCACAGCACGGAAGAATTGCCCTTTGATGAGTATTTGCAGCCCTTTGGGTTAAGGCTGGTTGGAGACGGGGACGAGAGCGTTCCCTATCTGGGTTTGACGCTGAAAACAGAAAATAACCGGGATGTGATCAAGTTTGTGGAAAGTGAGTCTCCTGCCCAGATGGCTGGAATCGACATGGGGGACGAGCTATTAGCGATTAACGGAATTCGGGTCAATGCCGACCAGTTGCAAGAACGCCTGCGTGACTTCCGGCCCGGTGATACCATTCAATGCACCTTTTTCCACCAGGATGAATTGCGATCGGCCTCAGTGACCCTCTCCCAGCCCCGCCCCAATCGTTATCAATTAGTTCCAGTAGAGCGGCCTTCCCGCAAGCAAGAACAGTATTTTCAGGGATGGCTGGGAATCCCCTTGGCTAAGATAACCAGGCCAGAGCGGTAGGATGTCTTAGGCAATAGCTGGAACGCATCAATGCCTGAGATGAACGTCAGGCTGGCGATCGCTCTTCTCAACCAGACTCTTCAAGTTAATCACCTGCTGAATCCAACGAATTTTAACCTTTCTCTGGAATTCGACTGGCAACCGGAGTAGGAATCTCGCTACAGTTTATTAGGATGTTTGCCAGGAAAAATCAGTGCGACTGTTCACCACGATCGCAGGGTTACGCTCCTACCTGGAGTTGCACCGCTTTAGCTCGCCCCAGCTAAAGGAAATTGCTGTCGGTGAAAATCCTGCCTTAATCCTGCCGCTGGATGTTGGTTTAGTGCCGACTATGGGGGCACTCCACAACGGACATTTAAGCTTGATTCGACGAGCACGACGAGAAAATAAAATTGTGGTCGTCAGCATTTTCGTGAACCCGCTGCAATTTGGCCCCAATGAGGACTTTCAACGCTATCCCCGCACTTTGGAACAGGATAGTGTGTTGTGCGAAGCCGCAGGTGTGGATGCTTTATTTGTTCCGGATGCGATAGAGATGGGAGTGGCGGAGAGAAGGCGTGGGGGAAATGGAGAAGGTAGGGAAGATGGGGAAAGCCACCCCACACCCCACACCCTACACCACACCATTCCCGTGACTCAGGTGCTTCCTCCCTCTGGGATGATCTCTAGTTTATGTGGTCGCACGCGAGTGGGGCATTTTCAGGGAGTGGCGACGATCGTTACCAAATTGTTGAATATTGTGCAGCCGCAACGGGCTTACTTTGGGCAGAAAGATGCTCAACAATTGGCGGTCATCCGGAAAATGGTCGCAGATCTGAATTTACCGGTGGAAATTGTCGGCTGTCCGATCGTGCGGGAAGCCAGTGGTCTGGCGATAAGTTCACGAAATCGTTATCTGACGGCTGAGGAACAGCAGCAAGCCGCCTCGATTTATCAAGGCCTGAAAAATGCAGACAAACTTTTTCAATCCGGAGAGCGTTTGAGTAGTACCCTGATTGAGGCGGTTAAGGAGGTATTAAAAACAGTGCCTGCGATCGCCCCTGAATATATTGAACTTGTTCACCCCATGACTATGGAGCCTTTAACTGAAGTGCAAAATGCTGGTTTGCTGGCTGTGGCCGCTCGCCTGGGTTCTACCCGCCTGATTGATAATATTCTGTTAATCAACCGCCAACCAATTGTGGCGATCGATGGGCCAGCCGGAGCCGGCAAGTCTACCGTGGCTCGGCGGGTTGCTGCAACACTGGGTTTGTTCTACCTGGATACGGGAGCCATGTATCGGGCACTCACCTGGCTCGTCCTGCAGTCCGGCATCAGCATTGAAGATCAACCGGAGATTGCAGAATTAGTCAGCCGATGTGAGATTGAGTTTAGGGAACGGGGATCGGAGATTAGGAATCGGGAATCGGGAATCGGAGATCAGGTCAACCTTCCACCTTCCACCTTCCACCTTCCACCTTCCCCTTCCATCTGGATTAATGGGCAAGAAGTGACGCAGGCCATTCGGAGTTTGGAGGTGACCTCGCAGGTTTCGGCGATCGCGACTCAACCTGCTGTAAGGGAGGCGCTGGTGCGGCAACAGCAACGGTATGGCCAGCAGGGGGGGATTGTGGTTGAGGGACGGGACATTGGTACCTATGTCTTTCCGGATGCGGAGTTGAAAATCTTTTTAACGGCCTCGGTGCAGGAGCGGGCACGCCGTCGTCAGAAGGACCTGCAGACTCAAGGGATCGCCGATATCAGTCTGGGTGAGTTGGAGCAAGCAATTCAGGAGCGCGATCGCAAAGACAGCACTCGTGCGCTGGCTCCCCTACGGAAGGCCGATGATGCGATCGAACTGAATACTGATGACTTGACTGTTGAACAGGTGGTGGACAAAATTGTTGATTTGTATCGATCAGCCATCTGTGTTTGCGGATAAGCTATCTCAATCGGGTTCAGCTAGAGAACAGTCGTTTTCCGATCAGACAAACTTCGGTTCTGGACTTGGACAAGGTTTGTCTCAACCAAGTCCAGCGAGAAAACGATCGTTGTTTAAATATCAGAAATTTGTAACATCTAATACCTTTCATGACCGGATGTAGCCGCATCATCGGTCTGGGAAGGGGAGTCTATTCATCTCTGTATGCAGGCTACTGGTGGGTAATTGGTACAGCATTCTATGCAATAGGGCGATCGCGGCATGAAAAGCTCACTGAGACGAATGTTGATGGGAGGAGCTTTTTTATCGCTCACCCTGGTGATTGCTGTAACTGGGTATCTGCTAGCAGGTTGGAACCTGCTGGATGCGCTTTACATGGTAGTGATTATGGCGTTCGGGGTTGGCTTTGGTGAGATGGGGCCAATGCCCCCTCAGTTAAGAGTTTTCACCATGTTTGTTATCATTGCCGGATGCACTTCTGTAGCCTACATTCTGGGCGGCTTCCTGCAGATGATTACTGAGGGCAAAGTCAAGCGGGCATTAGGGGTAAGGCGAATGATGCGGGAAATTGACACCCTGACGGATCATGTCATTATCTGTGGTTATGGACGGATTGGCCAAATTCTGGCTCGCAAGATGGATGAAGCAGGACAAGTGTTTGTCTTAATTGACAATGACAGTCAACGCGTTGCTGCTGCCGAAGCCAAGGGATATCTCGTCCGTCTGGGTAGCGCTATGGATGAAAATGTTTTGGAGTCCGTTGGCATTCATCGTGCCAAGTATCTAGCTACCGTGCTGCCAGACAATGCCGCCAATGTATTTATTACCCTTACGGCTCGGAGCCTGAATCCCAATCTGTTTATTTTGTCGCGGGGAGAATACCCTTCAACAGAAAGAAAACTGATCCAGGCCGGAGCCGATCGCGTGGTTTCTCCAGCCGCGATCGGGGCATTGCGAATGGCTCACATGATTACCCATCCGGCAGCCCTGGAATTTTTAGACAAGGATAGCGGACGGGCTACCCTGAATGAATTGCTGTCCCAATTGGATATTCAGGTAGATGAATTGATGATTACCGCCAGTTCCAACCTCTTAGGAGCAACTATTGAGAGTGTGGAAATTCAGGGAAAAGGCACCTTTATCGTAGTTGCACTGCGCAAAGCCGATGGGTCTACTATTATTCGTCCCAAACCTGACGAGCCTCTAACCGAAGGCGACACTCTCATCTTGATGGGGCACACAGGTGATATTCCTAAATTTGCCAAGCACCACGCCCTCGAGCGACAAATGCAATATCGTGGAGCCAGGTTCTCCAGTCGATTGAAGTAAAAATTGATATGGCAACTTCCCCTGCTTTAGCCTATTCTCTGCTTCGTGATGCCACCTCTCTCCTCTTGTATCAATCGGTTTTAGAGAATGAAGTTGGACAGTCTTTTTTACACCTACTCCAGGCTATCCATCAGGTTGAGCAGTCCACCACTCCCGATCCTGCGGCCCATCTAGAGTGTTTGCGAGCATACAGCGGCTGGTTTAACCATCTGGCCAATTGCAATCAGGACTGGGCAGAGCATTTAGTCACTCGCATTCTGCGGGATGACAATCCATTTACCCGACAGGCTAGTTGCTGGGATCGGTCTGAGCTACCTGAACCCCTGGTTAACGCGGCTCGCCAGGATTTGCAAGGGTTGCAGCATCTGGCGGATTGCAACAGTTTGCGACTGAGCACCTGGATTGCTACAACCTGCCTGGTTCCGTCGCCATCAATCTGGCAAACTGACTCTCACCCACAGCCAGGTTCTCCCTGGGAATGGTTTCAACAGTCTCAAGACTGGCAAATGCTTGTGGAACCTCTGGCCCGCTATTACCGTACTCATGGCACAGGTATTGTTTCAGAATATCGAGCCTTGCGCTGGCAGTCGGGCCATCTGGTGGGAATTCCTTACCCGGATCCGGTGCAACTAACCCACCTAGTTGGGTACGAGGCACAGCGAGAGGCATTGTTAAAAAATACCGAATTTCTGCTGGCGGGCTATCCAGCTTTGCATGTCTTGCTTTATGGCAGTCGGGGATCGGGAAAGTCTTCCCTGGTGAAGGCATTGTTACATGAGTATGGAGAGGCAGGCTTACGGTTGATTGAGGTCGGTAAGTCAGATTTACGCGATTTGCCTGCGATCGCTGACCAACTGCGAGAACTTCCCCAAAAGTTTATCATTTTTGTGGATGATCTGTCCTTCGAGGAAGATGAGGACACCTTTAAAGCCTTGAAAGTCGTTTTGGAAGGCAACTTAACGGCCCGTCCGCAAAATGTTGTAGTCTATGCAACGTCGAATCGGCGGCATTTAATCCGGGAGTTTTTTGGCGATCGGCCCTGCCCTAAAGACAGTGATGAAGTTCACGCCTGGGATACGGTACAGGAAAAGCTGTCGTTTAGCGATCGCTTTGGTCTCACCTTGACCTTTGAACCCCCAAACCAGGCCAGCTATCTACAAATCGTCCACCATCTGGCCCAGCAAGCCGGAATTGATTTACCTGAATCGGATCTGGACTTTCAGGCACTCCAGTGGGCAACCCAACATAATGGTCGCTCTGGACGAACGGCCCGCCAATTTATTGATTTTCTCAAGGCCGATTTGTCTCTCTTTGGGGAAAGTCAGTAGGACACTTTCTGAATTCTGCTACTTCGCCCATCGGTACTCTTGACAGGTTGCATCACCTGATACACTATCTGGATGTTTTAGGTGCCTGATCCTGTAGCGTTCTAAAAGCCACTATGGAGCTTGGAAATTGGTTTGCTTCAGGCGGGGTGGTGATGTTGCCCCTGCTCGGCTTCTCCATTCTGGCCGTAGCATTAATTATTGAACGAATTGCCTTTTGGATGCGAGTTGCCCACCGTCAGGATCGACTGGTACGAGATGTGCTGGCCCTCTATAAGCGCAATCCTCAAACTGCGTTTCTGAGGTTGCAGGAAAACCTCGATTTACCCATGGCACGGATTTTTTTGGCAGCTCTGGAACTCGATCGTCCAAACCCTGAAGAATTTCGTCTGGCTCTGGAAAGTGCCGCTCAAGCAGAAATCCCCTTACTGAAACGATTTAACACCGTCTTTGAAACGATTATTAGCCTCTCTCCCCTACTGGGTTTACTGGGTACCGTTTTGGGTTTGATCCAATCCTTCGCCTCACTAAAAGTGGGAGATATTGGCGGCAGTAATACAGTCAGTGTAAGCGCTGGCGTGAGTGAAGCCCTGATTTCTACCGCTTCTGGTCTGGCGGTTGCCATCTTCACGCTGCTGTTTGCCAATACCTTCCGGGGGCTGTATTTACGGCAAGTCGCCTTGATTCAAGAATATGGTGGACAGCTGGAATTGCTCTACCGTCGTCGCTCGGAACAGCAAGGAGTTACCCCCTATGCGTCTACCTGAAGAACCCGATCTGCCGTTTCAGATCAACATCGTGCCGATGATCGATGTGATTTTTGCCATTCTGACATTTTTCATCATGTCTTCCCTGTTCCTGACGCGATCAACCGGCTTACCCGTTAACCTGCCCAAAGCCACAACCGCTCAAGACCAACGTTCCAGCAAATTGACAGTTACTGTTGATGCTAGGGGAAATCTTCGTCTCAACCAACAGCCCATTCAACTGAACGACTTGCAATCCCGCGTTCGCGCTTTATCGGGAAGCGGTTCACAATTGGTCATTATTAACGCCGACCAGCAAGTAAGCCACGGTCAAGTGGTAGCTATCATGGATCAACTGCGGCAGATTCCGGGAGTTAAGCTGGCGATCGCGACAAAATAGTTAGCAATAGTTAGCAATCCAGATGATGGCACACCTTCGAGGTAGAAGAAACAGGAAAAGACTTCAAAGTGGCTGAAGATGAGCTGGGACTCAAGTAGCTTCAGTACCTTCAGACGGTTCAAACCAAGGCCGCCTTGGTGCCTTTAGCCCGCTAGTTAACATGCTTCCAATGATGGATGGCTCAAGCATTGGTGGCTCTTTTGAGACTTTGCCATCCCCAGTTTCCACTCCAGCACAAGTCGAGGATCTTGAGAGGGACTATTTTTCCAGAACTGCGGCGATTAATGAAAGGGCAACAACTGGGGCAGTAACAGCACGGAGAATGCGATCGCCGAGAGAGACGGGTTGGTAACCTGTAGCGATCGCTTGCTCAACTTCAGAATCTGTCCAACCTCCTTCAGGGCCGATCGCGATGGAGAGGAAGGATGTGGAGGGTGGGGAGTGGGGGAGATGCGGGATCGTGTGTTGTAAACAATTGAATAGGTGAGGGGCAGGGTAGCGGGTGACGCAGAGGTAGTGAGGGGAGTGGGTTAGTTCGGAAGGGGGTAAGGTTTTGAGGTGTTCCTGAAAAGGAATGGGTTCCTGAATGGTGGGGACGATTTGCCGTTCGGATTGTTCGGCGGCTTCCTGGGCAATGCGTCGCCAGCGTTCCAGTTTTTGAGGGCTGGGATGGAGCAGGGTGCGATCGCTGATCACTGGAGTAATGCAACTCACTCCCAATTCCGTCACCTGCCGGACTACCTCGTCAAAGGCATTACCTTTCGGCAGGGCCATGACCAGAGTGATCGAGATCGGAAGTTCGGTTTGGCCTGCGATCGCCTCCAGAATTTCGGCTTGCAGGTCTGCGTGGGAAGGATGAACCAGTTGCACAAGCCAGGAATAACCCTGACCATCCATCACAATCACGCGATCGCCCTCCCGTAGGCGCAGAACCCGACTCAAATAATGCCGTTGTTCAGCGGTGAAATGAACCACGGGCGGCACAATTTGAGTCGGATTGACAACAATCCGTTGCAACATGGCTCACCTCTCCTGGGAAGCCTGCAGTGGATATACATCTTTGATCACTCTAGCCTCGATATACCATAGACCTTTACGCCTACAATCAATCCTTTCTGGAGGGGGTTCGGGGGACGCAGCCGTCTCCTGAATTCGGGGGGCGGGGGCTGTCCCCCAAGGATTGAACTTGGCAAAACTAACCGTACATAGTAGTCCTCATTAGACTAAATCGCTGGACTCAAGACCCGGTCTGCTGCGGTTTCTGGATTGACTTCAGGAGAATCTTTCTCAGACGCAGGAACCAGTTGCCAGAATTTGGGCAGGTATTCGGACCAGTGCTCCAGAATCTGTTTCGCTTTGGGACTGCGGGTGCGATCGTAATGGGTTTGGATCAGATCCTTCAACTGCTGTTCCCCAACGGGAGACACAATCCGTTGCGGTTTAGCATTCTCTGGGTTGACCTTGATCTGGAAACTGCCATCTTCATCCAGGAAGTACGCCAGTCCACCCGTCATTCCGGCTCCCACATTGCGGCCTGTTTTACCCAGCACCACAATCACGCCCCCGGTCATGTACTCGCAGCAGTGATCCCCTGCCCCTTCAATCACGGCCTTGGCCTGAGAGTTGCGGACTCCAAACCGTTCTCCCGCCTGCCCCGCCGCATACAGCGTACCGCCTGTGGCGCCGTAGAGACAGGTGTTGCCAAGAATGACATTCTCCGACGGCTTATAGGTTGCATCAGCAGGAGGCACGATGATAATTTCGCCTCCATGCATCCCTTTACCTACGTAGTCGTTGGCTTCTCCCTCCAGTCTGAGGGTCAGACCGGGTAGGTTAAAGGCTCCAAAGCTCTGACCCACGGCTCCAGTGCAGTTGAGTGTAATTTGGCCACTGAACCCGTTGTTGCCGTATTGCTTGGCGATTGCTCCAGCTAACCGGGCACCGATCGTGCGATCGGTATTGACAACCTTCACAGCTTTGGTGACATTTCCCTGCTGGGCGATCGCCGCTTGAATGTCGGGGTCGGCCAGTAGCTCATCATCCAGGACAGGGCCATTGCTATGCACCTCTTCATGGATCAGCCAGGAGCGATCGCTGCGAGTATCCGGTAGCTTGGTCAAACAATCCAGGTTCAAGCTTTGGGTTTTAGCGAGTTTGACCCCTTCCCGGAGTTTCAACAGATCGGCGCGACCAATCACTTCATTCAGGGTGCGGTATCCCAGTCGAGCCAGGAGCGATCGTACTTCTTCCGCCACGAACAGGAAGAAATTCACCACATATTCGGGAATGCCGGTAAAGCGTTTCCGCAGTTCCTCTTTCTGGCTGGCCACTCCAACGGGGCAATTGTTGGTGTGGCAGATGCGGGCCATAATGCAACCCTCCGCGATCATGGCGATCGAGCCAAAGCCGAACTCTTCGCCGCCCATGAGCGCTGCCATCATCACATCCCATCCGGTTCTTAAACCACCGTCTACCCGCAAGATGACCCGATCGCGCAGTTGATTTTGCATCAGCACTCGGTGAACTTCGGTTAACCCCAATTCCCAGGGGCTACCCGCATGTTTGATGGAACTCAAGGGAGAAGCTCCAGTGCCGCCTTCGTGTCCCGAAATTTGAATAATGTCGGCATTGGCTTTGGCAACTCCAGCGGCAATTGTCCCAATCCCCACTTCTGCCACCAGTTTCACGGATACCTGAGCCTGAGGATTAATCTGGTGCAGGTCGAAGATCAACTGGGCCAGATCTTCGATCGAATAAATGTCGTGATGGGGAGGGGGCGAAATCAGGGTTACTCCCGGTTTAGAACGCCGCAGCATGGCAATGTAAGGACTCACCTTGGTGCCAGGAAGTTGCCCCCCTTCACCGGGTTTCGCGCCCTGAGCTAGCTTGATTTCCAGTTGCTGGGCATTCATCAAGTACTCTGGAGTTACCCCAAACCGACCAGAGGCAATTTGCTTAATCGCAGAACTGGCGGTGTCACCATTTTTCAGTCCTTTCAAATGGGGCAGGGTGGGAGACAGCCCGGCGCTATCTACATCGGTCAGGGGCTTAAACCGAATTGGATCCTCACCGCCTTCACCGGAATTGGATCTGCCGCCCAGTCGGTTCATCGCGATCGCCAATGTCTCGTGAGCCTCACGGGAAAGGGCACCGAGAGACATGCCCCCGGTACAAAAGCGCTTGACAACCTCCGTAGCGGGCTCCACCTCTTCCAGGGGAATCGAGGGGCGATCGCTCTTGAAGTCCAATAAGTCCCGGAGAGCAGTTAGGGGGCGATTTTCCATGTACTGCTTATACAGTTTGTAATGGTCGTAGGACTTTTCCTCTACGGCCTTATGCAGGTACTTAGACATTTCCGGGCTGTTGATGTGATATTCCCCACCGGGGCGATAGTTAACGAAGCCAAAGTTTTCCAGCTTCTTAATCGTCAGTTCCGGGAATGCCCGACTGTGGATGGAAAGGATTTCATGGGCCAGGTCAGCCACAGTCAGTCCACCCAGACGGGATGCAGTGCCTATAAAGCCAAGCGACAGAAGATCGGAACCAATCCCGATCGCTTCAAAAATTTGCGCTCCCTGATAGCTGGACAGCAGAGAAATCCCCATCTTGGACAGAATCTTCAGCAGGCCATCTGCGATCGACTTGCGGTAGTTAATCTCAGCCGTCTCCAGGGAAATAGCTTTCAGCTTGCCTCGCTCCATGAAGCTTTGAGTTCTGGGATCTGCCCACCACTGCCGCACGGTTTCCAAGGCTAGGTAGGGACACACAGCACTGGCTCCAAAGCCAGTCAGGCAGGCAAAATGGTGTGTACTCCAGCATTGAGCTGTATCCACCACTAGCGAAGCTTTCATTCGCAATCCCTGACGAATCAGGTGATGGTGCACGGCTCCTACAGCCAATAGGGGTGGAATGTAGCTGTATTCAGCACTGATAAGAGCCGGACTACCATCAGCGGCAACCCGGTCGCTCAGAATCAGAATCTTCTTCCCATCACGTACAGCGGCTGCCGCCTTTTGGCACAACTCCTTGACCGCCTGGTGTAATCCATCCGGGCCGCTGGCAATCGCAAACAGAGTTGATAAATCGGCAGTGGCAAATCCTGACTGCCGCACCTGTTCCAGTTCAGGGTCATTCAGAACTGGGGACTCCAGTTTCAATAAGTGAGCAAATTCTGGTTTTTCTTCCAGGATGTTGCCCCGCTCTCCCAGTTGGATGGAGAGGGACATCACCAACCGTTCCCGGTAAGGATCGATCGCTGGATTCGTTACCTGAGCAAAGCGCTGTTTGAAATAGTCGTACAGCAGGTGAGGTTTTTCGGACAGCACGGCCAGAGGAATGTCATCACCCATACAGAAAGTTGGCTCTTTCCCCTGAGCGGCCATCTCCTGAATAATCATTTCCACATCTTCTGCTGTATACCCAAAAGCGGTTTGACAGCGCAGTAGAGCCTCCTTAGCCATCTTCGGTGTGGCTTCTGTTGTCGTTTGGGGTTGCAATTCATAGCGATGCTGCTTCAGCCATTGCCCATAGGGTTTAGCACTGGCAACCCGCTGCTTGATGTCCCAATTCTTGAGCAGTTCATGGGTTTCCAGATCGACGGAAATCATCTGACCTGGGCCTAAGCGACCCTTTTCCATAATTTCGGCTTCAGGAATATCGACGACTCCTGCTTCGGAGGCAACCACAATATAGCCATCACGGGTGATGACATAGCGGGCCGGGCGCAGCCCATTGCGATCGAGTGTCGCTCCCACCACTTTGCCATCACTGAACACCAGCAACGCAGGGCCATCCCAGGGTTCCTGCAGACCGCTGTAGTATTCGTAAAAGTCGATAATTTCAGGATGATCCGCCAGATCTGGCTGGTTTTTGTAGGCCTCTGGCACCATAATCATCAGCGATTCCTGAGGACTGCGGCCCGATCGCACCAGCAGTTCAAGCACATTGTCCAGGTTAGCGGAATCGCTGTTTTCGGCACGGACGGTGGGCATTAAATCCGGTAAGCGATCGCCCCAGCAGGGATGGGCCAGATCCGCCTGCCGTGCCATCATCCAGTTGATATTGCCCAGCAGCGTATTAATTTCACCGTTGTGTCCCAGCAGCCGCATTGGTTGAGCCAGCGGCCACTTCGGCATAGTGTTGGTACTGAAGCGACGGTGGTAGACGGCGAAAGAACTCTTGTAGTCAGGATGGCGTAAATCGGTGTAAAACTCGCCCAAAACGGCCGATCGCACCATGCCTTTGTAAACGATCGTGCGGCAGGAGAAAGAACAAATGTAGAAATTTTCAAAGGCTTGGGGATTGCCCGCTGTTTTAGCTTTGGCTTCAACTGCCTGCAGCACTCGCTTCCGCACCAGATACAGTTGCCGCTCGATCTCATCTCCTGGCTTCTCGGAGCGCACAAAGATCTGCTCAATCTGGGGCTGGTTTGCCCGCGCCTGGATTCCCAAAACTTCTGGACGCACCGGAACCGTGCGCCAACCGAGTACCGCCACTCCTTCCTCCGCGAGCGTTTGCTCCAGAAGTTGACGGGCGATCGCTGCCATTTCGCTTTCCTGCGGCAAAAATACCATGCCTACCGCAATGTGCTCTGGATTGGTAAATGGGATATTGTTTGCCCTAAACCACTGGCTGAACAGATCCCAGGGAATCGCTGTCATAATCCCTGCACCATCGCCAGAGTCCTGGTCGGCACTACAGCCGCCTCGATGTTCTAAACAGGTCACCGCTGCCAGCGCTTTTTCTACCAGATCATGACTGGCATTCGCTTTGGGGGTTGCAATAAATCCTACCCCACAGGCATCCCGCTCTTCGACCAGCCAGCGTTGCCCCTGAAACCCTCCGTTGACTTGAAATTGATGACTGTCCTGGTGTGCCGTTGTGTTACCCATGAGATAATGTGCTTTGCTGATTAGGTCAAAAATTTTTCTAAGACGATGGCGCGTTTCCTCACGCTACCGCTTGACAGCCTGAAGATCGGATTCTTCTTGAAGCAACAGTCTTCCCTAAAAAAGAAAAATTGTTGCTGGGTTCAATGCTTTGCAGCCGAGAGACGCTTCACACAGATCACTATAAAGGGGATCTGGTGCTAAAAAAAGGATTCGCCCCAAACTAGGGATCTTTAAACATACCTGTAAAGGGAATCTGTGCAGAGTCCACCAGGAACCAAATCGTTGAGCGAATGTCGAGTAATTCTTGTAGTGCTGGCACCACCAACGAGTAGACTACTCACCGTGACAGGCCACACGTTTAAGCATTCGGAATCATCATGCCTTTGTTCGATTTGTCCCACAGGTTTCTTCCTCGACCCAGGCTCCTTCTCCTTTGTGGAGTGGCATTTGGGGCTGCTCTGGTTGGCATTGTCGATGGCAGCCAACTGCATGTGGGGATGACTGAACGCGCGATCGCCCAACCGCTCCCAACATTTCCATCTCCCACTCCTGCTATCCTATCTCCCACTCAAATGCCTGTGGGGGCAGCAACAGTCCAACAGGGAGCGCAGATTACCTTAAATGGTCGATCGATCGCGGTTGCCTGGATGCAGTGGCGATCGCCCACAGGTGATCTCCGGACTGGAATCACCGATGCGGGGTTACAGAGCATCATGGGTATCCAATTCCTGAATACCGACAACGTAGCTCAACAGCCGTTTCAGTGGTTTGCCAGTACTGCCAGCTTGCCAACTCGCCTGACGTCCTCTCTCCGTTACCTGGACATCACCGATCTGGCACAGCAGGCCGGATGGCAAGTTCAGGCAACTCCTGAAACCTTACAGATCGTGACACCTGCCGCGAAGGTAATAGGAATTCGTCAGTCCAAACAATCCTGGGGCGATCGCTGGGTGATCCAGGTCGATCGTTCTATTCCCTGGCAGACAGATTTCCAGGGACAGGAACTGGTACTGACTCTAGAAGCTCAGATAGATCCCGCCCTAGTGCAACCGTTAAAACCGAATTCCGGTACCGATCGACAATCCCTGAAACTGGAGTCAATTTCTACCCATCAGAGCCGCTTACGCCTCACCCTGCCCTCTGGTTTGCGACCCCGCGTTTGGAGTACATCAGCCCCCGATCGCATTGTTGTTGATATTCGTCCGGATAGCCTAGTGGAACAAAATATTTTGTGGGCACCGGGGTTGCGCTGGCGGCAGCAGATTGTCACTGTGGGAAATCGTCCCATGCCGGTGCAGTGGCTGGAAGTCAACCCCCGGCAGCCCGGACTGAGTATGAAGCCGATCGCCCCCAATCCCACTTCCATGCTGGGAACGGCTCTCCTGGCCCAAACGGCTACCCAGAATCAGGTTGCGGCTGCCATCAATGGCGGATTTTTTAACCGGAATCGCCAACTGCCGCTGGGGGCAATTCGTCAGGATGGGCAATGGTTATCTGGCCCAGTTTTGAACCGAGGGGCAATTGCCTGGGATACATCGGGCAATGCGCTGTTCGATCGCCTGACCCTTCAGGAAACTCTCATGGCTGGCAATGGTCAACGATTGCCCCTGACTCATTTGAACAGTGGCTATTTACAGGCAGGGATGGCTCGCTATACGAATCATTGGGGGCCGACCTACACGCCCCTGTCAGACAACGAAATTGTGGTGACGGTGCAGAATAACCAGGTTTCTCATCAACAGGCGATCGCCAAGGCAGGCACATCCCCTGTCCCCATTCCTACTGATGGTTATCTTCTGGTGCTCCGCTCTAACCAGGCAGCAGCCTCCCTTTTGCCCGCTGGTACTCCCTTGCAACTTGAATCTGCCACCAATCCACCCACCTTCAACCAATTTCCCCAAATTATCGGGGCTGGCCCACTTTTGATACAAAATGGTCAAATCGTTCTCAATCCCCAGGCTGAGGGGTTCAGTCAGGCATTCATTACAGAGACGGCTCCTCGTAGCGCGATCGGGCAAACCGCTAATGGGACATTTCTTCTGGTCACAGCCTACAACCGTCTCGATGGCACGGAGTTATCGCTCATGGATATGGCGCAATTAATGCAACAATTGGGCGCGATCGCAGCCTTAAATCTGGATGGGGGTAGTTCCAGTACGCTTTTTTTAGGAGGAGAGGTGCGCGATCGTCCCCCTCGTACCGCCGCCCGAGTTCACAACGGCATTGGCATCTTTCTAGCTCCAAATCCTTGAGGAGAGAGAACGGAACTGACTGCTGACTATCTACCATCCCCCTGTCAGAGGTGATCTGGCGGTTAAAACCGCGACTACACTCCCCAAGTCTGCGTCAGCAGACTCAATAAAATCAAGGTTTTCAGTAACCTGCGTCGGCAGGTTTTTCGGTATAGCCGCGACTTCAGTCACCAAGGTGATGAATATTTCTCTGACTCTCTGACCGGATCATAAAATTTCTATCAATTTAAGCCTTCAGAGGCTGACATACCTGGGGGCAGATTTGTTAGTGTTACTGACGGATAAATTACCTGAATCTTTGCGTGTTGCTGATTACGTTTCAATTTTCATATTTCGTCTACCAATTTCGGGTCTTTGGTTCTCTGAAAATTGAAATAACAAGGCATAAACCAAGTTCGTCTAGATAACGGTTGTTTCCCTATTAGGAAAACCAGAATGCTGGACTTGGACAAGCTTTATTTTCAGAATCTCAATGTTTTCAGAATTTTAATTTTGCCAGTACAAAGGAGAAAATACTGTGTCTTCAGCTCAAGAAGTTCAAGCCGTGTCTGCAGTAGCTCTGGTTAGTCCTGCCGTTTCAAAAGGCGTAGCAGCCACTGAGCTACGTCCCTGGGGAGCATTTACAGTCCTGGAAGAAGGGCGGGGATACAAAATCAAGCGGATTGAGGTAAAACCCGGTCATCGACTGAGTTTACAAATGCATCATCATCGGAGTGAACACTGGATTGTTGTTTCCGGCACGGCTAAGGTAATTTGTGGTGACAAGGAAGAAATTCTTCATAGCAATCAGTCAACTTATGTGCCTCAGTGTACAGCCCATCGCTTAGAAAATCCCGGTGTAATTCCCCTAGTGCTGATCGAAGTGCAAAACGGCGAGTACCTGGGGGAAGATGACATTATTCGCTTCCAAGATGACTATTCTCGGACCCCCGCTTAGGACAAATTGGGATCCTAAATATCCAAATATTTGATAACTGAGAAAAATGGGGAAGAGAAATACAAGCTCTCTACCCTATTATGATTTCTTTGCATTCTATACAGTGATTGTATACAGTGATTGCGAGGAGTAGCTGATTCTGAGAAAATTGAGCCATGATTCAGCTAAGCCCAACAGCAACGATCGAAATTCTCAGATTACGCGCCAAAAGTCAGGAACCCGATCCAAAATTGCGGATTGCAGTCGTCAACGGCGGTTGTCTGCCGCTATCCTATTCGCTCTCCTTTGAGAGTGGGGAACAGCCTGGAGATCAAACCTATCGCTGTAACGAGATCACGGTATTGATTAACTCCCAAGCTTTGCCCTATGTGAATGGGCTTGTCATTGATTACTCAGAAGACTTGATGGGGGGTGGATTTCGCTTCCACAATCCCAATGCGCTGCAAACCTGCAGCTGTGGCAACTCTTTTGCCATTGGCTGATGGACAAGCTAAAAACGACCTTTCCCCTTTCCTTTATGGAACAGTTAAAAATTTTAGATTGACATTGACTCGTTAGGATTGGTACCCTGGTAATTTGGAAAAAGTTAGAAGGGATACCGCCGCGTATAGTTAGACATGCCCACTATCCAGCAACTTATTCGTAGTGAACGCGAAAAATTAATCAAGAAGACAAAATCTCCAGCTCTCAAGAGCTGTCCTCAGCGCCGTGGAGTGTGCACCCGGGTTTACACCACAACACCCAAGAAGCCCAACTCCGCTCTACGTAAGGTGGCACGGGTTCGTTTAACATCTGGTTTTGAAGTGACAGCCTATATTCCTGGAATTGGGCATAACCTGCAGGAGCACTCAGTCGTTATGATCCGAGGCGGTCGGGTAAAAGATTTGCCCGGTGTTCGCTATCACATTATTCGTGGAACGCTGGATACGGCTGGCGTGAAGGACCGTAAACAGGGTCGTTCTAAGTATGGAGCCAAGCGACCCAAGTAAGTCGTGATGGTGCTGTAATCCCTCCTAATTCTGGTATATCAATCAGGTTTTACCTCCATTGCCCAAGTTCGGGTTGATGTCAGACCTGAATTTTAGAATCAGTGATGGGAGTTCTCCTCTAGTTTGTTGGTTTGTTTTAGTTCTTCAACACAGTCTCTGTTGCTAAAGGTTACCTATGTCCCGTCGTACTGTTATTCAAAAGCGCCCAATTCCGTCTGATCCGGTCTACAACTCCCGGCTGGTAACCATGATGGCACGGCGGATTATGAGAAGTGGCAAGAAATCTCTGGCCACCCGGATTGTTTACGATGCCTTTAAAACCATTGAGCAACGCACTGGCTCTGACCCGATCGAAGTGTTTGAGCAAGCTGTTAAAAATGTGACTCCGTTGGTTGAAGTGAAAGCCCGTCGGGTTGGTGGGGCAACCTATCAGGTTCCCGTTGAAGTGCGCTCCGATCGGGGGACTGCTCTCGCGCTTCGCTGGTTGATCCAATTTGCTCGCCAGCGCACCGGCAAGTCAATGGCCAGTAAGTTGGCAAATGAGTTGATGGATGCGGCCAATCAAACAGGCAGTGCCATCCGGAAGCGTGAAGAAACGCATAGAATGGCAGAGGCGAATAAGGCATTTGCTCACTATCGCTACTAAGCGCCCATCACCAGTTGCAAGCTCACACTTGTAAGCAAAAGGTATAAAATCTTAACAGAAGCAGTAAGGAATTTCTGCGGCAGAGACTAAGGAGGTAGCTGTGCCACGTACTGTCCCGCTCGATAGGGTTCGAAATATTGGTATTGCTGCGCATATTGATGCGGGTAAGACCACTACAACTGAGCGTATTTTGTTTTATTCTGGCGTGGTTCACAAAATGGGTGAGGTCCACGAGGGAACTGCCGTAACAGATTGGATGGAGCAGGAGCGGGAGCGTGGAATCACGATTACAGCTGCTGCGATTAGTACATCCTGGACTCGGCGCGATCCCGAAAATCCCACTCAGCCTCTGGCTGGGGAACCGGAATACAAGATCAATATTATTGATACCCCTGGACACGTAGACTTCACGATCGAGGTAGAACGTTCCATGCGGGTACTGGATGGGGTGATCACGGTGCTTTGTTCTGTCGGTGGTGTTCAACCCCAGACTGAAACGGTATGGAGACAAGCTGATCGCTATAAAGTTCCCCGGATTGTATTCGTCAACAAGATGGATCGGACGGGCGCGAACTTTTTTAAGGTATACGAGCAAGTGCGCGATCGCCTGCGCGCCAATGCTGTGCCTATCCAGCTTCCGATTGGTAGCGAAGATAATCTGGAGGGGATTGTCGATCTGGTACGGATGCGGGCCTATCTGTATACCAATGACTTGGGAACTGATATTAAAGAGGCTCCCATTCCAGATGGCATCAAAGATCTAGCAGATGAGTATCGACTCAAGCTAGTCGAGTCGGTTGCCGAAACTGATGATGAGTTGACTGAGAAATACCTTGAAGGCGAAGAGTTAACCGAAGCGGAAATTAAGGCTGCTCTGCGGAAAGGAACACTGGAGGGCACGATCGTTCCGATGCTCTGTGGGTCGGCCTTCAAGAATAAAGGGGTGCAATTACTGCTGGATGCGGTAATTGACTATCTTCCGGCACCAATCGATGTTCCTCCCATTCAAGGAACGACTCCTAACGGAGAAACGGTTGAGCGTACTGCCGATGATAATCAGCCCCTGTCGGCTTTGGCCTTTAAGATCATGGCAGATCCTTATGGTCGGTTAACCTTCATTCGGGTGTACTCCGGTGTCCTGCAGAAGGGCAGTTATGTGCTCAACTCCGCCAAGAACAAGAAAGAACGAATCTCTCGCTTGATTGTCTTGAAGGCAGACGATCGCATTGAAGTGGATGAACTGCGGGCAGGAGACTTGGGAGCGGCTCTTGGGCTGAAAGATACCTTTACCGGAGATACTCTCTGCGATGACAGTGCTCCAGTAATTCTGGAATCTCTCTTTATTCCCGAACCTGTGATTTCTGTGGCGGTCGAACCCAAGACCAAGCAGGATATGGAAAAGCTATCCAAGGCTCTGCAATCGTTGTCTGAGGAAGATCCAACTTTCCGCGTCAGCGTGGATCAAGAAACCAATCAGACAGTGATTTCAGGGATGGGTGAGCTGCACCTAGATATTTTAGTTGATCGCATGCGCCGGGAATTTAAAGTTGAAGCTAATGTTGGTGCCCCTCAGGTTGCTTATCGTGAAACAATCCGTAAGCCTGTTCGAGCTGAGGGCAAATTTGTACGTCAGAGTGGTGGTAAAGGACAGTACGGTCACGTGGTGATTGAACTGGAACCTGGGGAGCCCGGTAGCGGATTTGAGTTTGTCTCGAAAATTGTTGGTGGCGTGGTTCCAAAGGAATACATTGCCCCAGCGGAACAAGGGATGCGAGAGGCTTGCGAGTCTGGAATCCTGGCGGGTTATCCAGTGATCGACCTCAAAGCAACCCTTGTAGATGGGTCCTATCACGATGTGGACTCTTCTGAAATGGCTTTCAAAATTGCTGGTTCTATGGCAATTAAGGAAGCCGTGATGAAGGCTGCTCCCGTGTTACTAGAACCCATGATGAAAGTTGAAGTGGAAGTCCCTGACGATTTTGTTGGTAACGTCATTGGCGACCTCAACTCCCGCAGGGGGCAGATTGAAGGCCAAGACAACGTCAACGGAATTGCCAAAGTAGCCGCAAAGGTTCCATTGGCGAATATGTTTGGATATGCTACTGATATCCGAACTAAGACTCAGGGACGGGGTGTCTTCACAATGGAATTCAGCCACTATGATGAAGTCCCCCGAAATGAAGCTGAGGCTATCATCGCAAAGAGCAAAGGGAACGCATAATCAGGAAAAGGAACGCATAATCAATGGCACGCGCAAAGTTTGAACGGACAAAACCTCACGTCAACATTGGCACGATCGGTCACGTTGACCACGGCAAAACCACGCTGACAGCAGCAATCACTATGACTCTGGCCGCGAATGGTCAGGCAGCGGCGAAGAAATACGATGAAATTGATGCTGCCCCTGAAGAAAAAGCACGGGGGATTACGATCAATACCGCTCATGTAGAGTATGAGACGAATGCTCGGCACTATGCCCACGTTGACTGTCCCGGACACGCAGACTATGTGAAGAACATGATCACGGGTGCTGCTCAAATGGACGGAGCGATTCTCGTGGTTTCCGCAGCCGATGGTCCCATGCCTCAGACTCGTGAACATATTCTGTTGGCGCGTCAGGTCGGTGTTCCTCGTCTGGTCGTGTTCCTGAACAAGAAGGACATGGTGGATGATGAAGAACTGCTGGAACTGGTTGAACTCGAAGTCCGTGAATTGTTAAGCTCTTACGACTTCCCTGGGGATGAAATTCCAATCATTGCTGGTTCTGCTCTCCAGGCTTTGGAAGCGATGACATCTAACCCCAAAACCCAAAAGGGTGAAAACGAGTGGGTCGATGCCATCTATCAGTTGATGGATGCTGTTGATGAATACATTCCCACTCCTGAGCGAGATGTTGATAAGCCCTTCCTGATGGCTGTTGAAGACGTATTCTCGATTACTGGTCGGGGTACAGTTGCAACTGGTCGAATCGAGCGGGGTAAGGTCAAGATTTCGGATGAAGTGGAAATCGTTGGCATCCGACCCACCCGTAAGTCAGTTGTGACCGGGATTGAAATGTTCAAGAAGAGTCTGGAAGAAGGGATGGCTGGCGATAATGCTGGAATCCTGCTCCGGGGGATTCAGAAGACTGATATTGAGCGTGGTATGGTGCTGGCAAAGCCCGGTTCTATTACCCCTCATACCAAGTTTGAGTCTGAAGTCTACATTCTCAAGAAAGAAGAAGGTGGTCGTCACACTCCCTTCTTCCCTGGTTACAAGCCCCAGTTCTATGTACGGACGACCGATGTAACTGGTACTATCAGTGACTTCACCACTGATGAAGGTGGCGAAGCTGAAATGGTGATGCCCGGTGACCGTATCAAGATGACTGTGGAATTGATCAACCCGATCGCGATCGAACAGGGAATGCGCTTTGCTATTCGTGAAGGTGGTCGGACTGTGGGTGCAGGTGTAGTATCCAAGATTCTCAAGTAACCCACCGATTTTGTAGAGACGTTCCAGGGGAGCGTCTCTACGTCTCTCTTACAGGTATCTCTGGATTAAATTTGTGACATGTCTTGAGTATTGACTTTAGCCAGTGAGACAGCTTTGCTTAAGTGCTTGTAACTCCCTCGCTACAATCAATTCTCATATTCAGAACCTTGACAATTCATTTGGTGAACATTGATGGCAACTATTCAACAGCAAAAGATTCGTATTCGCCTGAAAGCGTTTGATCGCCGGCTTTTAGATACTTCATGCGAAAAGATTGTAGACACGGCAAACCGCACGAACGCCACCGCGATCGGCCCCATTCCCCTACCCACCAAACGCCGAATCTATTGCGTTCTGCGTTCTCCCCACGTCGATAAAGACTCACGGGAGCACTTTGAAACCCGTACCCATCACCGCATCATCGACATTTACCAGCCCTCTTCCAAGACGATCGATGCTCTGATGAAACTTGACCTTCCGGCTGGGGTAGACATCGAAGTTAAACTCTAAGTATCTCAGAACCCCGAAATCTAAAAGGTTTCGGGGTTCTTGGCTGACAGACTTTAGTTCATTTCTTCAACACTCGCTGTCAATCCCTGGCTCATCAGGGTATTGGCAAGTTGCTCCGCCTTGGAGCGATCGCTAAATGCGCCAGCCTGCATCATGGATTTTCCCTTGTAAGAAATCGGAAAAGCTTCCGGCACAAGCGATCGTACCTGAGTCTGTTGCGTATCATCGATTGCTGCAACCACAACCCGATAACGCACGATGACACCGGTAGAGGTTGTGGGTGCGGCGGCTAAGGATTTAGTTGAGACGGAAGCAGCAGTGCCTGTCGTGTAAACCTTTGGCATTCCACTAATGTTTCCCAAAGGAATATCAGGACTGGGAACTGGTAGGATGCTGACTGCTTGTGCAGGCGGACGGGGTGTGGGCGTGGTTGAGATGGGATTTGCCATCCTAACGGGAGCAGGCGTGACAGTGCCGCTTTCTGGCGGGGGAACTGGAATCGGAATCGCCGTTGCTTGCTTTGAATGATTGGCAAGTGGGCTTCCTGTTGGGAAAGTAGATTCAGATCCGGTTGCCGTGGCTGGAACGGGAATTCGGATAGAGCGACGAGAGGTCACCGCCTGGGTTGGCAAGCTTGAAGCTGTCTCTGCCGTTGGTAAAGGAGCAGGAACGGGCGATCGCGACTTAGCCTGCTTAACGACTACTGTGGCTTCAGGAATTTCTCCTGAACTGGACGGTATAGGAGCCTCAGCAGCGGCTGGTTGGGAGAAACTATTGAGACGTACCACTTGCATGGAGCGCGGTACTGAATTAGATACTGTAGGGTGTCCTGCGCTTCCTGGAACCGGGAAGGATGCAGCTGTAATGCTGTTGGCAGGGACGATCGCCGTTGTAGCGGGCACAGGTGTGTTGGCTGAGCGGGATGGTTGAGCAGGTGCAGCAGTTGGGGGTTCAGTGCGAGTAACGGATAGCGGCTGTATAGGAGTTTCAGCTTTAGTTGCTGGAGGGGCTTGTGTAGCCGTTGCTCTGGGTAGCTGAGTTTCAAAGGGAATGGTGGAAGTTGCCGTAGTTGAGGACGGCATGACAGTAGAAGTAGGGGTTATCAACTCATTCTGCTCGTTATTTTCAATGGAGTTGTTTCCCAGTGTTGGCCGCGCCTGACCCTGCAGGACAATGGCCATTTTGTTGCGAGTAATCCGATTGCCGATGATTTCAGGGATGGCACGATCGCGCACTAGAATGGCAGTGCCCGTTTGTTCAAAGATGTTGTCCTGCACAGAAGGTCGGGCCGTATTCTGAACCCGAATTCCAACATCATCGTTCTGATAGAAGAAATTATTACGAATTATAGGGGCGCTATTCCCTGTTACCACAATGCCACCCTCTTTACTTCCCTGAAAAGTGTTGTTGGTCAGGATTGGGTTGCTAAATTCAACCTGGATACCATACCCTGTGGGATTGGTAATCGTGACCCCAGACAGAGTAGAGTGATTTGCGCCTCCCAAAATGGTGATACTACGACGGGCGGAAGCGGGGCCAGAGAACCAGCCTCCTCCCTGAATCACTACATCCTGTCCCCGATTTTCAGGATTTCCCTGAATCGTAATCCGAGGCCGTAGCGTAATCGGAAACACTTCTCCGGTTTCTACGCTGTAAGTGCCCGGTGCGAGCTGAATCATACTGTTGGGTTGGGCAACCTGGAGGGCTTGGGTAATTGTTTTGAAGGGAGTACGATCGCTGCCGTCGCCAGTACTGTCATTGCCAGTTACCGGATTGACATACAACACAGGATAAGCTGTTGCATTTTCGGTAGACTGAACCAGCCGGAACGGCACTTGAGACGGTAGGATGATTTGAGCAATAGCTCCGGAGCTACCACAACTGATAGCAATGCTAGTGATCAGTCCGATCCTGAGCCAAACCGATAATTGGGATAAGGGATCATTGCAAGCAGTTTGAATCCGGTGCTGGATCAGTTGATACATTGGTGCTGCTCTTAAACTCAATGTTTTTCTCGCTCGCAGAAACGTTGCTAGAATTTTCATGGAAAGCACGTCCAGGAGCGATTCCGTTGTACTCCATTTAGCAGAAGTTGAAGCACTAATTTTTCCTGTGGATGAGGTTGTTGAAATGCCCGATCGCCCAAGTCATCGATTTGTTCAACCTGCGCTGTATCGCATTCTGGATGCCAATCTAGATCGCGCCCGTGAAGGCTTGCGGGTGATTGAAGAATGGTGCCGTTTTGCTCTGGACGATGTACCCCTGGTGGAAGTGTGTAAAGCCCTGCGACAAGAGATAGCTCACTGGCACACCTCAGAATTACGAGCCGCCAGAGACACGCCCGATGATGTGGGTACGGATTTGACCCATCCGGATGAAGCCACGCGATCGGGTGTGCAGCAGGTACTGCAGGCCAATCTCTGTCGCGTTCAGGAAGCTCTAAGGGTGCTGGAAGAATACGGCAAGATATATCACCCGGAGATGGGCGCGGCCTGCAAACAGATGCGCTATCGAATTTACACCCTGGAAAGTACGTTAATGGTGTATGAGCGGCATCAGAAGCTGAAGGATGCGCGACTGTATTTAGTGACTTCTCCCTCAGACAATTTATTCGCCACTGTGGAAGCTGCTTTGCAGGGTGGCCTAACTCTGGTGCAATACCGGGATAAGGAGTCGGAGGATATGGTACGCCTGGAACGGGCCGCCGAGTTGTGTAACCTGTGCCATCAGTATCAAGCACTGTTTATTGTCAACGATCGCGTCGATCTTGCCTTAGCCGTGAATGCGGATGGGGTGCATCTGGGCCAGCAAGACATTCCCCTTTCTTTAGCAAGACAGTTGTTGGGCAGCCAGCGGATCATTGGCCGCTCCACCAAGAACCCGGAGGAGATGCAGCGAGCGATTCAAGAGGGGGCTGATTATATCGGTGTGGGGCCAGTCTATGAAACTCCAACAAAAGCAGGACGGGCTGCGGCAGGTCTGGACTATGTTCGATACGCTGTGGATCACGCGACGATCCCCTGGTTTGCGATCGGCGGCATTGATCTGACCAACCTTCCTGAAGTCCTGGCTGCAGGAGCGGAACGGGTTGCCGTTGTCCGAGCCATCATGCAGTCAGAATCTCCTACCTCTGTAACACAATCCTTTTTAGAGCAGTTATCGAAATAGAAGGCCACGGCTTTGAACCTAAACAACCTTTCCAGATATCCGTTTTGCAGCTTCAGTCTCGTAGCATTTGAGGATTAAATCACTCAAAATATCCAGATCATTGATTGACGAAATGATTACTCTTGTAGTTGCATCTCCAAATGAAGCCGATATCTCCTGAACTTCAAAACCTAATGACATTTTTTTGACTTCATCAAGAGGTAAACGAGTTACAAAGCTTTTCTTTTTAGGAGATAGATATAGCCTTAAAAACTACCATGTTACTTTTTCAACATTCAAACCAAAATATGACACAACATCCTTATACTTGATCTCTAGATTATAGGCTTTAGACTTTGCTGCAATCGCTTTAACTTTCTCGAAGGCTTCCAACTCTTCAGCAGTCGTCTCTATTTTAATATCTTCTGAATCCTGTTCTACTTCATTGTGAATTTCTTCAACCTCTTCTATTAGCTGTGTAGGCGAAGAAATTTCATTAGACTGGCCCATTTCTTTGCTAATAGACTGGGTCATCAAATCAACTAAACTCCCTTGAATAGACTTTTTCACAATTGGTCGGAATTTCTGAACTACTTTGCTAGTAACCTTGCTTTCTATTGCGTATCTAGAACCAAGATTACTAAGCTGAGAAATTAAAAAGTGAATGAACTCATCAGATGGAGAACGCAAAAGGCCATCCATTAATTGAGTCATTCCAGTAAGATAAACCATCTCTTCAGCATGTCGCTTGATTGCAAGTGCATCAAAGTTATCTCTATGAAAAAACTTTAGAGCTTCAACTTTCTTTTGATCGTAATTAAGGATATTGAAGATGAAGAAAGGTTCATCATCCATCATGTTCTCATGACGTAAACCTGTGAAGAAGAGATACTCTATGCCATTTGTAACAATTGCAACTTTAGCTGAGTGCAAGCCGTTGAAGTATCTTTTCAACTGACCATCATGAGCTTCCGGCTTTTGATTACGGGCTTTTGCTTCCACAAGCATGACAATCACATTGCTAATTGATATGGCATAATCTACTTTCTCCATTTGCCCTGATTTCTTGACAGCAAAATCCGCTATGTATTCAGGGATAACTTCTGTGGGATCAAAGACATCGTAACCAAGAGTGCTAAGGAAGGGCACAATTAACCCCATTTTTGTCGCTTCTTCACCGGAGACTTCTTCAGCTCTCTTGCGGACTTGTTCTGCAACCTTGGCGATGTCATCTGTAAAGGCCATGCTTGTTTCTCCAGTAGCTAAAATATATAAATATATTGCCCAGAGCGTTCCAATACTGGCGTTTGCTGCTTACTATCTCATAGCATTGTCAGGAAATTCAGCAATTTTCACTTTAAAGGTGTCATCCACTAAATTCTTGCCTCAAGAGGTTCTTACAATTATTAACATGGCATAGAGTAAAAATGGTTCGCGACTTTGCTTCTGTGCCACAATCAATTGATTCTGTCACGACTACTTTATTTTTATTAGCCCTGGATAGGTAATGGCTCTCACCCTCTACAAGTGGACACTGGATCGGTATCATGCCGCGATCGATGCGGGACTGTTTGATGATCAGCCCGTTGAACTGTTGCGAGGAGATATCGTTGTCATGTTGCCGGAGCGAGAGCCTCACGCCTGCTACAGCAGTGATGCAGCAGATTATCTGCGACGGTTACTGGGAGAACGGGCGGCTGTGCGGGAAACCAAACCTGTGACCCTGCCCAATGCTTCGGAACCTGTGCCTGACATCGCGGTCGTGCAGCCTCCCTTGCGTCGCTATCTCGATCATCATCCCTATCCAGCAGATATTTTCTGGCTGATTGAGTACTCCCAGTCAACGCTGATGAAAGACCTGGGTGAAAAGAAGCAAGTTTATGCTGAGGCTGGAATTCAGGAGTATTGGGTGTCAGACCTGAAGAATAGCCAACTCAAGGTATTTCGAGATTTAGTGAATGGAGCTTACCAAACAGAACTAACTCTTATCCAGGGAACCATTTCGCGGCTATCCTTTCCCGATGTAGTGATAGACGCGCAGCGGCTATTTAGCTAGACCATCTTTGAAACATTATGGAAAGGTTACTCATGAGCTAAATTCTTCCTGAAAGAGTCCGCTGGATCAATGCTGATCTCGAACTGCTGTTTGCCGATGAGTGGAAGAGCTATGAAATCATTGATGGAGAATTGTTTGTGACGCGATCGCCCCATCTAAAACCCCAGAATACAGGGGAAAACATTTATGCGGAAAATTATGAACCTGGTCGAACCTGAGCCAGCTAGGAAAGCCATTGCTCTTACCTGGCATAGCGACCCTGATAATGTCATTCCCGATGTAGTCTGGATTAGTACTGAGCGTCTGAGCCAGTTGATGGACAAAACTGGACACCTCACTGCTGCACCCGAACTTGTGATGGAAGTTCTTTCTCCTAGGGCAACTAATGAGCGACCTTTGCCCAAGCCCATCTAACATCACCGCTGCTACCAGAATTTGAGTGTCTAGTACAAAACTTTTTCTAATAGGCCCACTCGGCAAACCAGGAAATGGCGACTCCCAGGACAGAACCGGCAATCACTTGAAAGGGAGTGTGGCCCAGAAGTTCTTTCAGACGAGCTTCTGAAAGTTGATGGTCGCCTTCAAAAAATTCGTCGATGATCTGGTTGAGCACGCGAGCCTGTTTACCTGCCGCCTGCCGGACACCTGCCGCATCGTACATGACGATCGCTGCAAACACTACGGCGATCGCAAATTCGGGACTGGCCCAACCCAGGGTTTGCCCCACTCCAGTCGCGAGGGCAGTCACAAATGCAGAATGAGCGCTGGGCATTCCACCTGTTTCCACCAGGGCACGAATGTTCAGTTTGCCATTTTTGGCCAGGTCAACGGCAATTTTGAGTGCTTGAGCGATTAAACAGGCTGCAATTGCAACCAGCAGCACCTGGTTGTGGAGAATGTCGCCAAAGTCCTGCATGGTTTTTGAGGGGGATAAGAAAGTCAGTTTGAGCGGAAATAAAAAGTCGGGTGAGGAGCTATCGGAGGGTAAGATGAGCGATCGTTAGCCGTGCTGGAATCCAGCTTACAGGTTTAATGGGTGCGGGATGTAATAAATTCAGCCAGGGCGATCAAAGGAACAGCTTTGTCACAGAACTCAGCCAATTCTGCTTTGGCCCCTGCAATTAAATGCTCAGCCTGTCGGCGGGATTCCTCCAGGCCCCAAATACTGGGATAAGTTGCCTTTTGAGCTTGCAAATCCTTGCCTGCCGTTTTGCCCAACTCTTCTTGAGTAGCGGTGATATCGAGAATGTCATCCACAATTTGGAAGGCTAGCCCAATGTTTTGAGCATATCGGGATAAGCGTTGCAAATCGGCTTCAGACGCACCCGCCAATACAGCCCCAGAGGTGACAGAGGCTTCCAGCAAGGCGGCTGTTTTGTGGTTATGGATGAAGTTGAGCGTTTCGAGGGAGACATCGGGTTTGCCTTCACAGTCCAGATCCACGATTTGGCCCCCCACCAATCCAGCGGCACCTACGGCTCGGCCCAGCATGGCCACCACCTTGAGTAGGCGATCGGCGGGAACATTTTGAGTTTCAACGGCAACATGCTCAAAGGCATAAGCCAGCAGGCCATCGCCTGCTAGAATTGCCACATCTTCGCCAAAAACTTTGTGGTTTGTGAGTTTACCCCGTCGGTAATCATCGTTATCCATTGCAGGCAAATCATCGTGAATCAGAGACATGGTGTGGATCATTTCCAGGGCACAGGCCGTTGGCAGGGCCATTTCCACGGTGCCTCCAGTCAGTTCGCAGGTAGCCAGACACAGGATGGGACGTAGTCGTTTCCCGCCGGCCATCAGGGAGTAGCGCATCGCTTCATAGATTTTTTCGGGATACACCACAGGTAGGGAGCGATCGAGGGCTGCTTCCACGATCGCTTGCCGTTCCTCTAAATAGGTCGTCAAGTCGAAACTAACTCCTGTTTGAGCGGTCGGTTTGTTATCTATGACTACCATTCCTGTTTGCCTCCCCACGAACAGTACCTATTCCTCATCATTTTACGGAGCTTTCTGCACACATCGAACATGAAAATCGAACATGAAGTCCGATTACGAATGTTGTTGGTGATAGCTCTGAACGGTGTTACTTAGCAACATGGCGACGGTCATGGGGCCGATCCCGCCGGGAACTGGGGTAATAAACTCAGCCACCTGGCGCACTGTCTCAAATTCCACATCACCCACTAAATAGGATTTCCCTTCATAGTCAGTAATTCGGTTGATGCCAACGTCAATCACGGTAGCCCCTGGTTTTACCATGTCTGCCGTGATCAATCCAGGTCGGCCAATGGCAGCAATCAGAATATCGGCGCTACTGGCGATCGCGGCCAGGTTCTGAGTTTTGGAATGGGCGATCGTCACCGTTGCATCTGCTTCCAGCAGTAATAATGCCTGGGGTTTGCCTACCAAAATACTGCGCCCAATTACTACCGCATGTTTTCCCTTGGGATCGATTTGATACTCCTGCAACAGCCGCATCACTCCAGCAGGTGTACAACTGCGCAGACCCGGTTCTCCTCGCACCAGGCGACCCATGTTCACCGGATGTAAGCCGTCCACATCTTTACTGGGATCAATCTGATTCAGCAACGCCACGGCGTCTAGATGCTCTGGGAGCGGCAATTGCACAAGAATGCCATCGACGCGATCGTCCTGGTTGAGAGCCTGAATCGCCTGTTCTACCTCAGCCTGCGTCGTTTCAGTGGGGAACTGTCGCCCAAAGGAGGCAATCCCCACCTTCTGACAGGCCCGCTCTTTATTGCGAACATAGGCGGCACTGGCCGGATTATCTCCTACCATGAGGACAGCTAAACCGGGAAGCCTCTGATTTTGCGCCTGGAGAGTTTGAATCTGCTGGGCCAGTTCTTCCTGGATCCTTTGGGCCAGGGCTTTGCCATCAAGGAGTTGGGCGGTTTGAGAAGACATGAATTCGCAACGAAGATGAAATGTTTTCCAGATCGTGTCGTCTTTGCCAACACAGCGTTAAGCTGTCCATAAGTTTCGCAGATTCGCTGACGCTTGTAATGCTGATTTTGACACTTTCTGTTCCTAAATCCCTGGCCACCCTGGTCAAGCTTCAGTTCGTCGGATGGTTATTGCTGCTACCAGTTGTGGGCTGTGTTCGTCCTGCGATTTCAGAATCGGGTGCCAGTCCTGCGATTGAGACGATCGCCATCCAGGATGTTCCATCCCAAGAAAAAGATGCGATCGTTACCCTGAAAGGGACAGTCGGCGATCACGCTCCCCTACTGGGAGGAACCGTTTACCGACTGCAAGACTCAACTGGGAAAATCTGGGTACTCACTACAGGACAGGCCCCCGCAAAAGGCCAGGAAATTATTGTGACAGGCACCCTGCGCTACAAAAGCATTCCGATCGCGGGTCAGGAGCAGGGATCGTTGTATATCGAACAGTAGAGACGTTTCGGCAAAACGTCTCTACCCATCACTCCTGTAACTCCTTCACCCACTGCTCCAACAACCCCGGAGAGCCATACCAGATGCGTCTGGCTTTAGGAGAATGGGTTGCGCCTTCCAGGATTCTGTTATCTGCCCCTTCTAAGTGGGCTGCTGGGATGGGAGTGATACCATCGCCCCAACAGTCTCCCTGGCCACAGGTGAGTTTGTAGCTGCTGTAAGCCAACCAACTTCCCGGACGACGTCGCCCAAAAATGGCTTTCCCAGCCACGCAGACGTACCGAACATCGGAATAGAAGGCACCGGGATAGGTCTGGTTGACAAAATCCAGGTTTCGGCGGGTCCAGCGTTCCAGACTGGTGTGAGGCGTTCCTAAAGTTACCAATGTGTTGACCAGCGAGCGAGCGTTCCAAACACAGGCTTCCGTATCCGTGGGATGGATGCAGTAGGGCTTTTCTCCCAGATAGATGCGGGCTAGCCATCCTCCGGCGGAATGCCCTACCAGATTCACCTGAGCAGCCCCGCTCTGCTGTAAAACCTGCTGCACGGTGGCATCAATCGCTCGCAGAATTGGAGTTACCGATCGCCCGCCGAGCGTCGGAATCCAATCTTGCCAGCGCAGGGGTACGATCGTCGCCTCAATGCCCAGTGTTTGCAGACTGGCTTGCAGGTTCCGGTACTCGATCGCCCCCGCCATGTAACCCGGCAGAATAATGGTGGGTAATGCCATAAGCAGTCTGTTAAGAAATTTGAAGGTCTTCTTTCACTCTACTGGACTTTAGACTGAAAGGTTTAAACCCGGTTGTAGAACAAGAGGATGGATGATGGCTGGAAGGTTGTATGGAATTAGTGTGGGCCCGGGAGATCCGGAGTTGCTGACGGTGAAGGCGGTGCGGTTGCTGCAGCGATCGCCCGTTGTCGCCTATCCTGCTGGAGTGCGAGGGAAAGCTGGATTTGCCGAGCAAATTATCCAATCCTAGTTACACCCCGATCAGGTTCAATTACCCCTTACTTTCCCCTATGTCCAGGACACTGCAATTTTGCTGGAAGCGTGGAAACTGGCAGCTGAACAAGTCTGGGCTTTATCTCAAAACCGGGCAGGATGTGGTATTTGCCTGCGAAGGAGATGTCAGTTTTTACAGCACGTTTACTTACCTGGCGCAAACCTTACAAGCCTCCCATCCCGATGTGGTTGTAGAAGCCGTGCCGGGGGTGTGTTCTCCCTTAGCCGCCGCTGCCAGTTTAGGACTGCCCCTGACCATTCGCCAACAGCGATTAACGGTGCTGCCGGCCCCTTATAATCTGACCGAGTTAGAAGCGGCCTTAAAGTGGGCGGACGTGGTGGTATTGATGAAGTTGAGTTCGGTCTATCCCCAGGTTTGGCAAGTATTAGAGCAGTTCAACCTGTTAAGCCAGAGCTATGTTGTGGAGTGGGCCACCTTACCGCAGCAGCGCCTGTACAAGGGGCTACAAGACCTGCCTGATTTGCAACTCCACTACTTCTCGTTGCTGATTGTACAGGTGGCGTTAGATCCGGATCCTGCCTAGAAGAGACGGAAAGGAAAGGTGGCAGGTTTCTCGGCTGCAGACGGAAAATTGTCTGCCTGCGATCGCCTCCACAACACCTCACGGTTGACTAAGATGGGCTAGAGTAGCTCCTAGATTTCGGCTTCATCATCTTCACAAAGCAGTGGTTCTGCTATGGTTAACTTCTCCTCCCTAAAAAGTGTTCCAGGCCTGTTTCAATTCCAGAACTTGGAAAAGGCAGACCAGTTTCTCCGTCAACCTCTGGCACTGGCTGTATTGGCCTCTCTCGGTACTCATGCGTTGCTGGCCGTGACCTTGCCGATGTGGTCTGCTTCAGGGGAAAAGCCACCGGACACGAAATCGGTTCCTGTGGTCGAACTTAGCCCGCTAGAGCAAGCCCGTCTGCCCCAACCGAATCTCTTCAAGCCCCTGTCGCCTCTACCTAAAACGACTACTAAATCCAGCAAAACAGAATCCCCTGGTTCTTTAGGAACAATTGGCAATTTGGAAGTACCTGCAAACTCGCCACCATTGGATGCGACCCCTTTGTACTCCATTCCTCTTACACCTCCTGCCATTCCGTTTAGTGGTTTGAGTGCCACTTCATCGCTACCAACGCGCTCCCCTGCTAGAAAAGCAGAACCGACTAAAGAAGCGGAAAAAAAACCAGCCTCTGACAAGCAAGAGGATGAAGCTAAGAAAGATACCAACTCAGGCACCTCAAAAGATGAGGCTACCAGTAATGCTCCTTCAACACAGGCTAGTGATTTAAAGTCTCCTGAGAAGTCTGCAACAGGCCAGGAAACAGAGGCTCAGAAGTTGGCTAATCTCTTTGCATTCAATTCAGAAAATACATCTGAGGAAGATTTTCAGAAAAACGCTGTTAACTTTAGCAATTACGCGATCGATCTGTCTCAAGGCGATTTGCAAGAAGACTGGAAAAAATTAGATGCCATCAAAGCTCCCTACCCAAAACAGGCTTGTCAATTCAAGCATGACGATCAAGCAGTACAAGGAGAACCCTGGTTTGGGGTGATTGTGAAACCGGATGGCACGATCGCCGCCAAACCCATACTATTAAAGTCTTCTGGCTTTAAGGGACTGGATGATGCCGCTGCTGAGTTTGTGGCGAAACAGAAGTTTGAACCAGGTAAAAAGTATCAGGGACTCTACTTCCCGGTGAAATTAGCCCCCTCTGCAGAGGACTGTACCGCCACTACCCCCGACAAGCCAGCCTCTTAACTATTGAGGGGTTCGGGGAGCTATAGGTCCCCGCGCTTGTCGATTCCC